>NZ_JBDHZL010000012.1:0-48365 GCF_039811905.1 Nigerium sp.
CGGCCTACGACGCAGTGCTCTCACTGACAGCTAAGCACGGCGAGCGCCCGATGACGATGTTTTTGAACGAACTAGTGAGTTCAAGGACAGAATTTCTAGTGACCCCTGGACAGGGGGGTGTGAGAGACGCATACTTGTGGCGTATTAACCAGTTAGTTCACGAGATCATCGGCGATCTCTCCACTCCCGTTGTGGCCCCTCTGGGGAGAGGCCAGGCTGGTGGCTGTAGAACCTGCCAACGAAGAAGGGCGGCATCGTGGCCGAGAAGAAGAAGCACAAGGAGCTGACCGAGTCGCAGGTGGCCGAGCTCGACGAGTTGTTCGAGAAGGCGCACGCCGCACTGGCGATCATCGAAACCTACGATCAGGCGAAGGTCGACCGTCTCTGTCAGGCGGTCGCCTGGGCGGTAGCGAACACCACCACGTTCCACCGTCTCGTCGAGATGGGCATCGAGGAGTCCGGGCTCGGTGACTACACCAGCCGCATGAACAAGCGCATGAAGATCCGCGGCGTCCTGCGCGACGCGCTGCGTCAGCCGAGCGTCGGCATCGTCGAGGAGATCCCCGAGAAGGGCATCGTCAAGTACGGCAAGCCGGCCGGCATCATCGGCTGCATCGTGCCCACCACCAACCCCGACCTCACCCCCGCCGGCAACGCGATCTACTCCATCAAGGCCCGCGACGTCGTCATCTTCTCCCCGCACCCGCGCTCGAAGGAGACGACGATGGAGACGGTCCGGCTCATGCGCGAGGCGCTGGAGGCCGAGGGCGCTCCGGCGGACATCCTGCAGTGCATCACGCAGCCGAGCCTGCTCATGTCGCAGGCGCTCATGAAGCGCGCCGACCTGATCATCGCGACCGGCGGCCAGGCCCTGGTCCGCCAGGCGTACAGCTCCGGCAAGCCGGCCTTCGGCGTCGGCGCCGGCAACGCGACGGAGTTCCTCGATGAGACGGCGGACGTCAAGGCGACCGCGATGAACTGCATGCTGAGCAAGACGTCCGACTTCGGGTCGGGCTGCTCGGCCGACGGCAACGTGCTCGTGCCCCAGGCGATGTACAACGACATGCTCGACGCCCTGGAAGAGGTCGGCGGCTACCGCGCCTCCGCGGAGCAGCGCGAGAAGCTCGACAAGGTCATGTGGGACGCCGAGGGCCACCGCTTGGCCGACACGGTCGCCATCGCTCCCCAGAAGCTCGCCGAGGCGGCCGGTTTCGAGATCCCCGAGGACGCGAAGTTCATCTTCGTCGAGGGAACCGGCATCGGCGACGAGCACAACTTCTGCAAGGAGAAGCTGACCACCCTCATGGCCGTGCACGCCTACGAGGGCAGCTTCGAGGACGGGGTCGAACTCGCGTTGAAGCTCTACGACGTCGGCGGCAAGGGCCATAGCTGCGGCATCGCCTCGACCAACGACGAGCACATCGACTACTTCGGCAAGAAGATGCCGGTGTCGCGCATCATGGTGAACCAGCCGAACTCGCGCGCCAACGCGGGGGCGTTCAACAACGGTATGCCGATGACCTCTTCGATGGGTTGCGGCACCTGGGGCGGCAACATCACGTCCGAGAACGTGGGCCTGAAGCACTACATGAACAACACGTGGGTGTCGCGCAAGATTGCCTCCGACCGGCCCAGCGATGCGGAGTTGTTCGGTGACTTCTACGATGCGGCGCTCGAACCCGACGGTGAGGCCAAGCCCACCGACGCCGCGGTCACCGTCTCCTGAGCGGCCAAGCCCATGAGCGAGCAGAAAGCTGACGAGCTTCTTGATGAGGCCCGCCGGTGGTGGACGACCTCCATCATCGATATCCATCCCGGGGAGATCGCGGTCCGCGGCTACCCGATTCAGGAACTGATCGGGAACGTGACGTTCCCCGAGATGATCTGGCTCATGCTCATGGGCGAGCTCCCCACGCGGGAGAAGGCTGCCCTGCTTGAGGCAGCCCTCGTCTCGTCGGTCGATCACGGGCCGCAGGCGCCGTCCATCGCCATCGCGCGCATGGCGGCGACCTGCGGGCCGGCCCTCAACGGGGCCATGGCGTCCGCGATCAACGTGCTGGACGACGTCCACGGCGGCGCCGGCCAGCAGTGCATGGGGATCTACTACGAGGCGGACGCCGAAGCGGGTGAGGACGGCGATCTCCGCGAGGCTGCGGCGACCGTCGTCGCCCGCCGCAAGGCGGCCGGCCTGAAGTACTTCCCGGGATTCGGCCATCGCTTCCACCCCCTCGATCCGCGCGCGCCGCGGCTCCTGCAGCTCGTCCGCGAGGCGGCCGAGCGGGGGGAGACGTCGGGTCGGTTCGCCGAGATCGGCGCCGGCATCGAGGACGCCCTGTCCGCCGGCCGGTCGAAGCGCATCCCCATGAACATCGACGGGGCCACGTCCGTCGTCTACTGCGAGTTGGGCCTGCCGCCCGAGCTCGGGCGGGGCGTCTTCATCCTGTCCCGGTCCGTCGGCATCCTCGCGCACGCCTGGGAGCAGACGCAGCAGGGCGGGCGCATCAAGGGCCCGCAGGCCAAGTTCCTGAACTACACCTACGACGGTCAGCAACGACGCTCCGTCCCCACCACCCATCAACGCGGCTAGTCGCCGCCCCTTCGAAGGGAAAAGCCCATGGCTCTCGCCTCAGAAGAAGTCGTCCGCTATCTCGAAGGCCGCGACGTCACCAAGGTCTTCGGCCTGTGCGGCCACACGAACATCGCTGTCCTGGACGCGCTCAGCCGGAGCGACAAGATCGACTTCATCAACGTCCGGCACGAGCAGATCGCCTCGCACGCGGCCGACGGGTACGCCCGAGTGACCCGGCGCGCGTCGGTCGTCCTCAGCCACCTCGGGCCCGGCCTGACCAACGCCGCCACCGGCGTCGCGAACGCCGCGCTCGACTCGATCCCGATGGTCGTCATCGCGGGCGACGTGCCCACGTACTACTTCGGCAAGCACCCCCACCAGGAGGTGAACCATCACGCCGACGGCGACCAGTGGGAGATCTACCGACCGTTCGTGAAGCGCGCCTTCCGCGTCGACCAGGCGGACAAGCTGCCCGAGGTACTCGACCGCGCCTTCGTGATCGCCGAGTCCGGACGCCCCGGCCCGGTCCTCGTGGACGTGCCGATGGATCTGTTCTCGCTGGAGATCGACCCGGGGCTCGTCGACCGGGCGCTGACGAACCACATCGACTACGCCAAGCCGACCATCAGCGAAGAGGTCGCGGAGAAGATCATCGGCAACCTGCTCGAGGCCGAGCGCCCGCTGATCTACGCGGGCGGCGGCGTCCTGCTGGCGAGCGCGAGCGAGGAGCTCACCGAGCTCGTCGACCTGCTCGACCTGCCGGTCGCGCACAGCCTCATGGGCAAGGGCGCGGTCCCCGACGACAACCCGCACGTGCTGGGCATGTCGGGCTTCTGGGGGGTCAAGTTCACCAACGAGCAGACGCTGGCGGCGGACTGGATCCTCGGTCTGGGCACGCGGTTCGCCGAGGCGGACTCCTCGTCGTGGTACCCGGAGTTCACCTTCAACATGCCGCCCACCAAGCTCATGCAGATCGACATCGATCCGGAGCAGATCGGCCGCAACTACCCGGTCGAGATCGGCGCGGTCGCCGAGTTGAAGTCGGCCCTGCAGGTGCTGGTGAAGGTCGCGAAGCGGCTGGCGCCGGAGGGGAAGAAGCGCCCCGAACTCATCGATGCGATCGTCGAGGAGCGCAAGACCCGCAAGGAGCGGTTCGTCCCCGACCAGACGTCGGACGAGTTCCCGATGAACCCGGCCCGCATCCTGGCCGACCTGCGCGAGGCGATCCCGGCCGACACGTACATCGTCACCGACGTCGGCTGGAACAAGAACGGCGTCGGTCAGCAGTACGACATCACGGTGCCCGGCACGTTCGTCACGCCCGGTGGCTACGCGACGATGGGCTTCGGCTCGGCCGCCGCGATCGGCGTCAAGCTGGCCGCCCCGGATCGTCCGGTCGTCGCGCTGATCGGCGACGGCGGCTTCGGGCAGAACCCGGCCGTGCTCGCCACGGCGCGCCGCGAGAAGATCCCGGTCGTCTGGGTCGTGATGAACAACAACGCGTTCGGCACGATCGCGGGTCTCGAGAAGGCCAACTACGACACGACCTACGGCACGACGTTCTCGTCCGAGGACGACGACATGTGGATCGACTACGCCGCGATCGCGCAGGGCTACGGCGTCAAGAGCATCCGCGTGGAGTCGGCCGAGCAGTTCGAGGAGGCCATCGCCGAGGCGTTCGGTTCGGGCGAGCCGTTCCTCATCGACACGCCGATGCGGAACATTCCGACGCCGACCTCCGGCCACTGGAACATCCTGGACATCTACTCTCCGGAGGGTGTCAAGGGCCACTCGAGCACGGACTAGACGATCATGGCGCGCAAGTTTTCCTTGGGCTACCTGACCACCGGCGTCCTGGAGCCCTCGGCCCAGGTGTACGTCGCTGCGCGGGCAGGGTACGACTACGTCAGCTTCCGACCGATCGCGATGGGGTTGCCGGGTGAGCCGAACCTCGACCTCGCGCACGACAGCAAGCTGCTCGCCAAGACCCGCACGGCGTTGGATGCGACGGGCCTCGAGGTGTGGGACATCGAACTGGCCCGCGTGCTCGACGACGTCGACTACGACAGCTACGCCCCCGCCATCGCGGTGGGGGCGGAGCTGGGGGGCCGCGTCCTGCTCACCAGCGTGTGGACCGAGGATCATGCCAAGCAGGTCGACGGCCTGGGCAAGGTCGCGGCGCTGGCGGCGGAGCACGGGCTGAAGGTCGTGGCGGAGTTCGTCCCGCTGTCGAAGGTGAAGACGATGGACGAAATCGCCGAGCTGATCCGGGAGGTGGGCGCCCCCAACCTGGGGATGCTCATCGACATCTACCACTGGGATCGGGCGAACACCCCGCTGGAGGCTGTCGACAGCCTGCCCCCGGAGTGGTTCCCGATGGTGCACCTGTGCGACTGCCCGGCGGCCAAACCGGCAAATCTCGAAGCACTGCGCGAGGAAGTGCGCGAGCGTCGCCTGTACGTCGGAGAGGGCGGGGCCCGCATCGCCGACCTCGTCCGCCGTCTTCCGGACGACACGGTCTTCTCGATCGAGCAGCCGCACCTCGAGCGGCTCCGCGAGCTGGGGGCCACCGAGTATGCGTCCCGCTGCCTCGAGTCTGCGAAGCGGTACTTCGCCGAGAACGAACTCGGTTAGCCGCACGCCGCCCGGCATCTGTACTTGCCAACTAGTTCTCCGGCATCGGAGCCGGAGAGGAGGATCAGTATGTTCGAAGGAATCAGACCAGTAACCCACATGTTCGGCCTCGTCGGCGAGGCGATCTCTGGGTCGTTCACCCCGCCGATGCAGGAGATGACCGGTCGCCAGATGGGGATGAGCGTGACGTATCGTCCCATCGACCTGGACGTGTTGGATGTCGGCCCCCGCGATCTCGCCGACATCCTGGCCTGGGGGCAGCGTCTCGGCTTCACCGGGATGAACATCACGGCGCCCTGTAAGCAACTCGTGATCCCGCTGCTCGACGAGCTCTCCGATCGCGCGCAGCAGCTCCAGGCGGTCAACACCGTCGTGTTCCAGCCCGACGGACGCCGGATCGGCCACAACACCGACTGGTGCGGCTTCGCGCACTCGCTGCAGCGCAACCTGCCGGACGCCGACCTCAGCCACGTGGTCCTCATGGGCGCCGGCGGCGCCGGCTCGGCCGTCGCGTACGGCCTGCTGGACATGGGCCTGAAGAAGATCACCATCTTCGACATCGACCAGAGCCGCGTCGACGCCCTCGTGGCCCGCATGGGGGAGCTCTTCGGGGTCGACCGCGTCGAGCCGGGCACCGACCTGGCGGCCAGCATGGCGACCGCGTCCGGCGTGGTGAACGCGACGACGTTCGGCATGACGGGGCACCAGGAGGGCTCCGCCGTTCCGAAGGAGTTGCTGCGGCCCGAGATGTGGGTCGGCGACTGCGTGTATCTGCCGCTCGACACCCCGTTGATTCAGGACGCGAGGGCCGCC
Source organism: Nigerium sp. (assembly GCF_039811905.1). NCBI lineage: Bacteria > Bacillati > Actinomycetota > Actinomycetes > Propionibacteriales > Propionibacteriaceae > Nigerium > Nigerium sp. The sequence continues at coordinate 6,017 of NZ_JBDHZL010000012.1, forward strand.
GGTTGTGCGACGCTCACCGGGGGAGGCATGGCGGCCGAGCAGGCCGTCGAGGCGTTCCGGATTTTCACGGGCGTCGAGCCCGACGCCGAGTTCGTCTACGACGCGTTCGAGCGTCTCCTGGAATCGAAGAAGGGGTAACAAACATGGTGGACGCTGCGGGTGAAGCGACGCGCGATCTCGCGCGCACGAAGGAGGAGATCCTCCGGGTCGCCTCCGAACACTTCACCCGCGTCGGCTACTACGGAGCCCGCGTCGACGAGATCGCCGCGGAGACCTCGACGACGAAACGGATGATCTACTACTGCTTCGGCAGTAAAGACGAGCTTTTCCGGGCGTGCCTGCAGGACGCCTACGCGGCGATCCGCCGCTTCGAGGCGTCCCTGCATCTCGCCGACGCGCCGCCGCGCGCAGCGGTCGAGCGGTACGTCCGGGAAACGCTCGAGTATCACCACTCCCATCCGCACCTCGCCCAGCTCGTTCGCGCGGAGAACCTGCTGGACGCGGCGCACCTCACCGGCGACGGGGCGGACGTCCTCGGCCATCCGGTCATCGAGATCCTCGACGACGTGCTGGCCCGCGGGCATGAGGAAGGCGTCTTCACGGCGGAGGTCACCGGGGTGGACCTCCACCTCGTGGTCACCGCGCTGGCCAACTTCCGCGTCACCAACGCCCCCACGGTGCGGGCCCTGTTCGGCGTGTCCATGGCGGACGACGCGCGGCTGGCCCGCGACATCGACCAGTACGTCGCGATGATTCTCGGCTGGCTGGTCTCCTCGGCACCCCCCGGCCCCGCCGACGACGGCGGCGCCTAACCAACCACGAGAGAGGTTCTCCACCATGACCGCAGCCGCGGCCGCTCCTCCCAAGAAAGACCGAAAGCAGGTAACGAAGGCCGCGGCCTCCGCCTGGCTCGGCAGCGCCCTCGAGTACTACGACTTCTTCATCTTCGGGACGGCGGCGTCGCTGATCTTCCCGCGGCTGATGTACGACCCCACCAACTCGTTCCAGGCGAACGTGATGTCGACGGCCTCGTTCGGGGTCGCGTACCTCGTCCGGCCCATCGGTTCGTTCATCATGGGCTACCTGGGCGACAAGTACGGGCGCAAGCTCGTGCTCTTCCTGACCCTGTTCGGCATGGGTGCCTCGACGTTCGTGATCGGCCTGCTGCCCACCTATGCGATGGTCGGGGGGCTCGCCCCGGCGCTGATCGTGCTGCTGCGCGTCCTGCAGGGCTTCGCGGTGGCCGGCGAGCAGTCGTCCGCGACCTCGATGGTGCTGGAGCACTCGACCGACAAGACGCGCGGCTTCTGGTCGTCGTTCACGCTGGGCGGCACGCAGCTCGGGTTCATCCTGGCCACGGCGGTGTTCCTGCCGCTGGCGGCCCTGCCCGACGAGATCCTGTACGGCTGGGCCTGGCGCATCCCGTTCCTGGCGTCGGTGCTCGTCATGCTGCTGGCCTGGTGGGTGCGCCGGTCGGTGGAGGAGACCCCGGAATTCCGGGCCGAGCAGGCTCGCGAGGAGATGGAGAAGGCCCACGAGGAGGAAGAGGCCCAGCGGCACGCCGCCGAGCGCTCGGAGCGCAAGGCCCACGGGCTCGCCCTGTCCGCCGAGGACGTCTCGCCGATCACCTGGCTGGGCTGGTTCTACCTGCCGAGCGTCTCGCGGGTCCTGATGGCCTGCTTCATCTCGGTGGTCTCGACGGTCATGTCGATCTACGCGCTCAACTACGGCACCGGCCTGGGCATCAGCCGCGTGACCATCCTGACGATGCAGATCCTCGCGAACGTGGTCGCGATCTTCGCGATCATGGGCTTCGGCGCCCTGTCCGACCGCATCGGCCGCAAGCCGGTCTACCTGCTCGCCCCGCTGGGCTGCGCGGTGCTGATCTGGCCGTTCATCCTGTCGGTCGTTCATCAGGACGTCCCGATGATCTTCGTGTGGGGCATCCTCACGCTCGGCATCGTCTACTCGGGCTACAGCGGCGCCGGTCTCGGCATGTTCAGCGAGCAGTTCGAGACCAAGGTCCGCGTCTCCGGCATGGCGATCTCGACGCAGTTCGGCTTCGCGCTCGGCGGGTTCGCCCCGTCGATCATCACGGTGCTGCAGGGCTCGGTCGTCCGGCCCAACGGAACGACGGCCCCGAACTACGCGAACTGGATGCCGGCCGCGGTCTTCACGACCGTGGTGTGCCTCGTCGCGGCCGCAGCGGCGATCTTCAACCGCGAGACCGCGCGCAAGCCGCAGTCGGAGCTCGGTTCTCCCGCGGCCATGCGGGCCCACGAGTTGTCCGCCGCGAACGCCGGAAAGCCGCTGCCGACCGAGACGCACGACCACCCGTCCTCCGGGATGGCGCGGGCGATGGGCATCGTCAGCGTCGTCCTGCTGGCGATCGCGGTCGCCGTCTTCGTCATCGGTGGCGGGTTCGGCCAGTCGTCGACGTGGGTGCTGCCGTTCGCCCTCGCGGGCCTGGCCGGCACGGTCGCCTGGAACACCGGCGCCCGCATCAAGGGCGAGATCTCGCTGGGGGCGCCGTACCGCTGGAACTCCCAGCTCAACCTCGGCTACACGCTGGGTCGAATCGTCGGCCTCGTCGTCATCGTCGCGATCATCGCCCTGCTGCTGTGGGCGGTCGTCATGATGCTGATGGGCCAGTTGAAGCTCTGATCCGTCCCCGACGCGGACGCCGGCCCCGGACCCACGAAGGTCCGGGGCCGGCGTCCGTTCTGGTGCGGTGCTGGGCGCGACGCCGCTCAGGAGGCCACCGCGCGCTTCGGCTCGCGGTTCATCATGAGCCTGAGAATCAGGAACCGCAGCAGGGTCGCGAGCGCGTTCGCGACGAACAGGACGCCGAGTTCGACCCAGCGGCCGGCGTCCGCGGCGAACGCGTGCAGCGCCCACAGCGACCCGGACGTCAGCCCGAGCGCGAGCGCGAACGCGACCAGCCCGCCGATCTGGTGGGCGACGGCGCCGCGGCGTCCCTTGATGCCGAACGTGAGCCGCCGGTTCAGCGCTGTGTTCGCCACGGCGGTGATCAGCAGGGACGCCAGGTTGGCCCCCTGCGCGCCCAGCGGCAGCCGGAGCCACAGGTAGAGCACCGAGTAGGCCAGCGTGGAGAGGACGCCGATCGCCCCGAAGCTGAGCAGCTGCCCGAGCAGCCCGCGCGGGACGCCCGGCACGGCCGAGGGGACGGGCCCGCGGGTCAGTTCGGCCCGCACCTGCTCCAGCGGGATCGAGCGGGTCGCGAAGCCGCGGGCGAGGCGGGCGATGCCGAGCAGGTCCTCGCGGGCGGTCGCGACGATGTTGACGGTCGTGCCGGGGTCGTCGGTCCAGTCGACGGGGACCTCGTGGATGCGCAGCCCCGCCCGTTGGGCCAGCACGAGCATCTCGGTGTCGAAGAACCAGTTGGTGTCCTCGACCAGCGGCAGCAGCCGCCGCGCCACGTCGGTGCGGATCGCCTTGAACCCGCATTGCGCGTCGCTGAACCCGACGCCCAGCGTGGAGCGCAGGATCAGGTTGTAGCTGCGCGAGATGAACTCCCGCTTCGGCCCGCGCACCACCCGGGACGCCCGCGCCAGCCGCGTCCCGATCGCCAGGTCGGAGTGGCCGGTGATCAGGGGCGCGACGAGCGGCAGGAGGGCGCGCAGGTCGGTGGACAGGTCGACGTCCATGTAGGCGACGACCGTGGCGTCCGAGGCGAGCCAGACCTGCTTGAGGGCGCGGCCGCGTCCCTTCTGGTCGAGGTGGACGGCGCGGACGGCGTCCGAGGCGGCGGCCAACCCCTCCGCGATGGCCCAGGTGGCGTCCGTGGAGGCGTTGTCGGCGATCGTGATGCGGTAGGGGTAGGGGAAGGAGGCGGCCAGGTCGGCGTCCAGGCGGCGCACGGAGCGGGCCAGGTCGGCCTCCTCGTTGTACACCGGGACCACGATGTCGACCACCGGCGCGGCCACGGGGGCCGGGAGCTGGTCGGGGGCGAACTGTTCGATCATGAGATCCTCACTTCTGGGTCAGGTCGTACACGGTGGTGTTGCCGACGGTCTGCGCGGTGTAGTTCTCCGCGACCCACGTCGCGATCTCGGACGCCGCCTCGGAGCCGCCGTTCTGCTGGCCGCCCAGCTCTCCGCCGAGGAAGTAGTGGATCTTCCCCTGCGCGACGAGCTGCTGGAACTCGGCGAGCGTGGGCGCCGGGTCGGAGCCGTTGAAGCCGCCGATCGCCATGACCGCCTCGCCGGAGGCCAACTGGTAGGACGCCGCGTTCTGCGAGCCGATCGCCGCGGCCGCCCAGGTGTAGTCGGAGGCGTTCGCCTGGAGCAGGGCGGTCATCTCCGAGGAGACGGACGCGCCGTTCAGCAGGCCGCCCATGCCGCCGCCCTGGCCGGGGCCGCCGGCGGTGGAGCTGGAGCCGGTGGACGTGCTGGTGCTCGACGACGTGCCGGTGTTGGTCGACGTGCCGGGCATCGCGGGCGGCTGGCCGCCGTTGCCGCGGGGGCCGCGCATGCCGTCGCCGCCCATGCGTCCGGGGCCGCCCATGCCGCCCATGCCGGAGACGGGCCCGGCGGTCACGATCGAGCCGGAGTGCGGGGTGGCCGCGGTGTTCAGCGAGTACGCGGCGGGGCCGGCGATGCCGGCGCCCAGGGCGACGGCGAGCAGGGCGGCCGCGGTGCGGCGTCCGAGGGAGTCGACGTACAGCATCGCGACCGCGGCCGCGATGCTCACGATCTCGACCACCCAGCCCAGCACCGTGTACGCGCCGCCGGCCTGACGCAGCAGGACGAACGCCCACAGCCCGGTCGCGAGGGCCGCGACGGCCAGCCCGAGACGGGCCACGAACCGGTCGCGGTGGGCCCAGACGATCGCCCCGGCCAGGGCCACGGTCGCGCCGATCGCGGGGGCGAGAGCGACGGTGTAGTAGTCGTGGTAGATGCCCTCCATCAGGGAGAACACGAGCGCGGTGATGACGAGCCAGCCGGCGAACGCGGCGAGCGCGGCGACGGCCGTCCGGACGCCTGCGGCGTCGGGCGTGGGCGTCCCCTCGGACGCCGCGGACCGTGCGCGCCGGGCACGCAGCGCCAGCACGACGATGGCGAAGACCGTCAGGACGAGCGCGGCCGGGATCAGCCACGAGACCATGCCGCCGGAGACGCCGGTGAACATGCGCAGGATGCTCTCCTGGCCGACGCCCGGGCCGTTCTGGCCGCCGCCGACCGAGCCGACCTCGGTGCCGAGGATGCGGCCGAGGCCGTTGTAGCCGAGCACGAGCTCGAGGAACGAGTTGGTCTGCGTGCCGCCCATGTACGGACGCAGGTTGGCCGGGATCAGCTCGAAGATGGCGACGTACCAGCCGGCCGACACGAGAACCGCGGCGAACGCGGCGAGCAGGTCGACGATCTTGCGGCGCCACGGCACGTTCGCGCCGATGGCGTAGGCGAGCACGAGGGCGGGCAGGATCACGAACGCCTGCAGCATCTTCGTCAGGAAGCCGAAGCCGATCGCGACGCCCGCCAGCATCAGCCAGCGGCGCGACCCGGCCTGGGCCGCCCGGACGGTGCAGTACGTCGCGAGGGTCAGCAGCAGCACGAGGAGGGCGTCCGGGTTGTTGAACCGGAACATCAGCGTGGCGACCGGCGTCAGCGCGGTGATGAGCGCCGCGGCCAGGCCGGCCCAGTGGCCGAAGCGGGGCGACTGGACGCGTCCGCCGAGCCCGCCGGCCAGCGCCCGCCGGACGGTGGCGTAGACCACGCCGACCGTCGCGACGCCCATGAGCGCCTCGGGGACGAGGATCGACCACGAGCTGAGGCCGAAGATCCGGACGGACAGGCCCATGATCCACAGCGCGGCCGGGGGCTTGTCGACCGTGATGGCGTTGCCGGCGTCCAGCGAGCCGAAGAACCAGGCGGTCCAGTTCTGCGATCCGGCCTGCGCGGCCGCCGAGTAGAACGAGTTGGCGTAGCCGGAGGCGTCCAGGCCCCAGAGGTAGAGGACGGACGTCGCCAGCAGCAGCGCGCCCAGCGTCCCGATCGCGACCCAGTCGCGGCGGGGGCGGGCGCGCGTGGCCGCGGTCGGGGCCGGGGCGTCCGGCTGGTCGACCCGCGGTGCGTCGGGGGCAAGGGTGCTTGAAATGCTCATACCCCTAGTGGACGCCTCCGGCTTGTGCGTCCTGTGGGGGCTCCCTGTGGGCCGTCTGTGAGAATCGGGACGCTTTGTCGCCAACCTCCGGACGCCGAGGCACCCGGGGCCGGGACGCAGAAACCCGCGTCCGGCAGGGCCGAACGCGGGGGAGAGGGATGTTGAGCGCTCAGCCGGCGAGCGGCAGGGTGAGGGTGAACGTGCTGTGCCCGGGCGAGGAGTCCACGGCCGCAGAACCGCCGTGCGCGGCCATGACGGCCTGGACGATCGCCAGCCCGAGCCCCGTGCTCGCGCCGCCCTTGCCCCGGCGCTGGCGGGAGGCGTCCGCGCGGGTGAAGCGCTCGAAGACGCGGTCGCGGATCTCGGCGGGGATGCCGGGCCCGTTGTCGGCGACCGTGATGATCGCGGTGCCGTGCCCGGTGGACAACGTCGTGTAGACCGACGTGCCGGCCGGCGTGTGGGTGCGCGCGTTGGAGAGCAGGTTCGCGACGACCTGGTGGAGGCGGAAGTGGTCGCCGGAGACGATGACGTCCTCCTCGGGGATGGACAGCGACCATTCGTGGTCGGGGCCGGCGACCTGGGCGTCCGAGACGGCGTCCGCGACGACGTCGTTGAGGTTCGTCGGGTGCTTCGCCACCGCGGGGCCGGAATCGAGGCGGGCGAGCAGCAGGAGGTCCTCCACCAGCGCCGACATGCGCTCGGACTCGGACTCGATCCGATCCAGCGCGTGGGCCGTATCCTCGGGTAGTTCGCTGCGGTTACGGCGGGTCAGCTCCGAATAGCCCTTGATGGACGCCAACGGGTTGCGCAGCTCGTGGGAGGCGTCCGCGACGAACTGCCGCACCTTGGTCTCGGAGCGTTGCCGCGCGTCGAGCGCGCCCTCCACGTTGTCGAGCATGTGGTTGAACGCCAGCCCGACCTGGCCCACCTCGCTGCGCGGGTTGGTGTCGGCCTGCGCCACCCGGACGGGCACGTTCACCTCGCCCCGGTCGAGCTCGAGGTTGGAGACCTTCGTCGCGGTCGTCGCGAGGCGCTGCAACGGACGCAGGCTGGCGTCCACCACGCGCCGGGCGGCGACGATGGCGATGACGATCGCGAGCAGCGTCAGGGCGGCCGCCGCCACCGCGAGCGTGACGACGGGCGTCAGGTAGCCGCTCGTCGGCAACCCGACCACGACGAGGTTGTCGTCGGCGGACTCCTTCGCGATGACCCGGTAGGGGCCGAGCTTGTCGAGGACGATCGTCGTCGGCGTCCCGGTGGCCTGCACGTGCTTGAGTTGCCCCTGCACGGTGTCGCTCAGCAGGGACGGCCCCTTCTGCTGGGTCTGGATGATGCCGGTGCGCACCGTCGTGCCGGGGTCGGAGCGCAGCGTGAAGTCGCCGTACTGGATGAACCCCGTCTGCCGGCCGAGCGGCCCCTCGTCGCCCACCCCCGGGCGCCGGTGGCTGTCGCCCGCGGCCTGGGACGCGTACGTGAGCAGTTGCTCGTCCGTCTGCCGCTCGAGGATGCCGTGGAGCGCGAGCGTCGTGAGCGCGCTCAGCGTGATCGCGATGATCGCCACGAGCGCGGAGACCCGCAGCACGAGTTGGCGGCTGAGGGTGCCCTTGCCCATGAGCCGCAGTGAGGGGGCCGACGGGGTGTCCGTCGTCATGCCCCGGCCGGCTTCAGCATGTAGCCGGCGCCGCGGAGCGTGTGGATCATCGGGTCGCGCCCGGCGTCGATCTTCTTGCGCAGGTAGCTGATGTACAGCTCGACGACGTTCGCCTGGCCGCCGAAGTCGTAGTTCCACACCCGGTCGAGGATCTGGGCCTTGCTCAGGACGCGGCGCGGGTTGCGCATGAGGTAGCGCAGCAGCTCGAACTCGGTCGCGGTGAGGCTGACGTCGTCGCCGGCGCGCGTGACCTCGTGGGAGTCCTCGTCGAGCGTGAGGTCGCCGACGACGAGTTGGCTGGAGGGCCGGGCGGTGGTGGCGCCCGAGCGGCGCAGCAGGCCGCGGAGGCGGGCGATCAGCTCCTCGAGGCTGAACGGCTTGGTGACGTAGTCGTCGCCGCCGGCGGTGAGGCCGACGACGCGGTCGTCCACGGCGTCCCGGGCGGTGAGGAAGATCACCGGGACGTCGGGCTGCTCGGTGCGGATGCGGCGCATGACCTCGAGGCCATCGAAGTCGGGGAGCATCATGTCGAGCACGATGGCGTCCGGACGCACGCTGCGCGCCTCCTGCACCGCCGTCGATCCCGACCCGGCCGTCGTGACCTCCCAGCCCTCGTAGCGCATCGCCATCGAGAGAAGCTCGGTGAGGGACGCCTCGTCGTCGACCGCCAGGATGCGGATGGGGGTGCCGTCCGGCCGGGTCAACGGCTGGGCCTGGGGACGCTGTGCCTGCGATGTCATGAGAACACTCTGGCAGCAAGCTGTGAGCGCTGGCTGTCCCTTCCCTGTGGGTTTCCTGTGCGTCGGCGCATTTCAGGACGCGCCGCGCCCGTCCGCGGCGCGTGGAAGGATGGCCCCCGCGCGCCGCCCGGCCCGGCCGGGCCCGCCTGAAGGCAGCATCGTCGCAGAAGGAGTCGCCATGTATTCCCCCGTCCCGCCGCCGAACGCGGAGGTCTACGCCGAGGCTCGTCGCCTCAGCGACGGCCAGGCGAAGCCGGTGGGCTCGCTCGGACGCCTCGAGCAGTTGGCCGCCTGGGTCGCGTCCTGCCAGGGGGAGTGCCCGCCGCGTCCGCTCGACGACGTCCGGACGGTCGTGTTCGCGGGCGACCACGGCGTCGCCGACCATGGCGTCTCCGCTTACCCGAAGGTGATCACGCCGACGATCTTCCGCGCGTTCCTCGCCGGCGAGGGCGGGGTGAGCGCGCTGGCCGCGTCGGTCGGCGTCCGGGTGAGCGTGTACGACCTGGGGGTGGACGCCGACCTGTCGGACGTTCCGGCTGAGCTGCGCGCCTACCGCGTCGGCCCCAGCCGGCCCTTCCAACTCGAGGACGCCCTGACCCTCGACGAGGCCGAACGCGCGCTCGCCGCCGGCGACGAGATCGCCGCCGCGCAGATCGCCGACGGCGCCCAGTTGCTCATCGCCGGCGATGTCGGCATCGGCAACACGACGCCGTCCGCCGCGCTGATCGCCGCGACGTACGGGGTGGACGCCCGGGCGGTCACCGGCCGCGGCACCGGCATCGACGACGAGGCGCTGGCCCACAAGACCGCCCTCGTCAACGAGGGCGTGGCGCGCATCGGGGATCGCGCGGCCGACCCGGTGCAGCGGCTCGCCGCGCTCGGTTCGGCCGACATGGCCGCCGCGACGGGCTTCATGATCGGGGCGGCGCGCCGCGGCGTCCCCGTGCTGGTCGACGGGCTGATCGCCTGCGCCGAAGCCGTCATGGCCGAGTCGCTCGCGCCGGGGTCCGTCGCCTGGATGGCCGCCGGCCACCGCTCGCCCGAGCCGGGCTGCTCGTTCGCGCTCGAGCGGCTGGGCCTGGACCCGATCGTCGATCTGGGCATGCGGCTGGGGGAGGGGACGGGCGCGGTCGTGGCCGTCCCGATCCTCCGCGCGGCCGTCGTGGCCCTGCGCGAGATCGCCCAACTCGACGCGTTGGTCTCCGCATGAGCGCCGCCGAGCAGCCGACGCCCGGCCAGCCGGGCGCGCACGAGCACCAGGACGCCCTCCGCGACGGCTGGCGCCTCGCGTTCGGCACGCTGACGCTGATCCCGGTCAAGCCGCCGGTCGCCGTGACCCGCGAGGTCGCGGGCGTCGCGATGGCGGTCGCCCCGCTGGCCGTCCTGCCGGTGGCGGCCGCGGCGTCCCTGGTGGGGGCGTTGCTGGCCCTGCTGGGCGTCCCGGAGCTGGCCGTGGGGCTGATCGTCGTCGGCGCCCTGGCCGCCGGCACCCGCTTCATCCACGCGGACGGCCTCGCCGACACCGCCGACGGGCTCGGCGCGTCGTTCGATCGGGCGCGTGCGCTCGACGTGATGCGCACCGGGGACGTCGGCCCGATGGGCGCGACGACGCTCATCCTCGTGCTCGGCGCGCAGGCGGCCTGCGCGGGCGCGTTGCTGCGGACGCCCGCCGGCTGGGTCCTGCTCGCGCTCGCCCTGGCCGGGTCGCGGGCGGCGCTGGCCGTGGGGACGCGGCGAGGCGTCCCGGCCGCGCGTCCGGAGGGCCTGGGCCAGGCGGTGGCCGGATCGCTGCCGCTCGAGCGTTGCCTCGTCGTCTGGGGGTGCCTCGGGCTGCTGATCACCCTGGTCGGCGCGTTGACGGGGCTGCCGTGGTGGCAGGGCCTCCTCGCGGTGCTGGCTGCGGCCGGGGCCTCCGTCGGCGGCGTCTGGTGGGCCCGACGACGCCTGGGCGGCATCACTGGCGACGTGCTGGGCGCCCTCGTGGAGGTCACGGCCCTCGTGTTGCTGGTGGCGCTGGCTGCCGTGTGAGCCGGTCGCTCGGTCAGGCGCCCTTCACCCTGACGGTGGCTCGATACGGGCGATCGTGTCACAATGGCACGTGGAGCTATGGCCCGGGGAAGCCCACCCCCGGTGTCGCAACAGCATCTCGGGGAGATCGAAGAAGTGACGGAGAGCGATTCTGCGCGTCGGCGTCAGCCAGCCGACGCCGGTGACGACTTCTTCGAATCACTCTATCGTCCTGAGCCGCGCGTCGAGCGGTGTCCCGGCGATGAGCCGGACGCCTCCCCGGCGGCCGAGCCGACCACCAGCGAGCCGGACGCAGTCCGTCCGGCGCAGGCCGCGCCCGCGTCACCCGAACGCGCCGGTCAGCCGGCCGCGCGGCCCGAGCCCGCCGAGGACGACCCCGACGACACCCTGCGGCAGCCCGCCGTCGCCGTGCGCGCAGCCCCTGCGCCGGCGGAGGAGGGCGCAAGGCCGGCGGCCAGGCCCGCCGTCCTCGCCAGCGTGACCGTGGTGCTGACGGCGGTGGTCTTCCTCGGCTGGTACCTGCTGCTCGGGCCGGGGCGTCCGGCCGGGGTCGAGGCCAACGTCGTGCGGGACCCGGTGGCGGCCCAGCGCACGGGTGGCGCGACGGTTCCGTCGGGTCGGGGGGTCGGGGTGTCGGCCCCGGGCCGGTCGACCACGTCACCGGCCCGCGGCGCCGAGGTGCCGCCGCCCGAGGCGGCCCCGTCGAGCGAGGAGGGGGCGGTGCACGAGCTGCGCCGCGTCAGCGCGTCCGATATGGCAGGGCTCACGTTCGACGACCGTTTCGTGGCGCAGTTGGCGTCCAAGTGGTCGGGGATCGAAGACCCGCTCCAGGTCAACGCCGCCGGCGAGCACACGTTCTCGGCGCGCGACATCCTCGCCGAGCATCGCGAGCTCCGGGCGAGCACGACCGGCGCGACCGTGCGGTTGCTCGACAGCACGCTCTACGGCATCCACCGCTCCCACGACGGGCGTCCCTACTGGATGACCGTGGCCTCCAGCCCCACCTTCACCTCCGCCGACGCGGTGCGCGCCTGGTGCGCGCAGCAGTTCCCGAGCCTGCCGGCGGCGAAGCTCGCGAACCGCTGCATCCCCAACCGCCTGACCCCGCCGGGGCCCTGAGCCGACGCGTCCGGCCTCGTCACAGGCTGATCGGACGCCCGGCCACCACCAGCACGACCTCGTCGCTGACCTGGGCGATGGCCTGGTTCGTGCGCCCCAGCAGGTCGGCGAACAGGCGTCCGGAGCGGTGCTCGGAGACGACGCCCCAGCCCACCTCGTTCGTGACCGCGATCGCCGGGTACGGGCAGGCTGCCCAGGCCTCGGCCAACGCGCGGAGCGCCTCCTCGAACGGCCGCGGCCAGTCGGCCGGCGGCTTCTCCCAGGCGCCCCAGGCGTCCAGCGAGCGGGTCAGCCACGTCCCCAGGCAGTCGATGAGGACCGGCTCGGACGCCGCACGCAGCGCGCCCGCCAGATCGATCGTCTCCACGGTCGTCCACGACGACGGACGCCGCAGCCGGTGCGCCGCGACGCGCGCGGCCCACTCGGGGTCGCGCTCCGGGTCGGCCGGGTAGCCCGGCGTGAGATACGTGACGGACGCGAAGTCGCCGCAACGCGCCTCGGCGAGCGTCGACTTGCCGCTGCGGACGCCCCCCGTCACGAGGGTCTTCGTCGCCTTCATCGGACGCCGAACCGCCGCGGCATCGCGACCGGGGTCTCGTGCAGAACGTGATGGCTGCGGACGTAGCCGGGGCGTCCGGTGGCCGAATCGGGCTCGGTCAGCAGGGTGACGAACCGGTCCACGTCGTCGGCCGGACCCTGGGCCACCGCTTCGACGCGGCCGTCGGGGAGGTTCTCGACGTAGCCGGCCAGGGCGAGGTGCTCGGCGTGGCGGGAGACCCACCACCGAAAGCCGACGCCCTGAACGCGCCCGCCGACCGTGATCTTCACGCGTTTCACGCGGGCAGTCTAGGGGTGCCCTGCGGGGAACCAGCAGGCGGTGGCCTGGTTGCCGCGCCCGATGAGCAATTTTTCCCGATTGACTCATAATGTTGAGAAACGCTCAGACTCTCGATGTCGAGCACGCTGACGATAGGTAGTAGCGCGCATGTCCACCGTCCCCCTCGCCGGCCTCGGCCGCAGCATCATCTTCGTTCGTCACGGCCAGTCGACCTGGAACGTGCAGGGCCGCGTCCCCGGCCAAGGCAACCCCCCGCTCACGATCCTCGGCGTCCAGCAGGCGGAGGCGGCGGCGGTCCAGATCGAAGAGCACGCGCCGGTGCGCATCATCTCCAGCGATCTCGACCGCGCTCGTCGCACGGCCGAGATCATCGGCCGCCGGGTCGGCGTCCCCGTCGAGGTCGACGAGGCGCTGCGCGAGCAGTCCGTCGGCGAGCTCACGGGTGCGCTGTCGCGCACGCTGCAGCAGGTGACCCCGCCGCTGGGCGTCCATCTGCACGAGGTGCGCTGGGGTGGGGGCGAGAGCGTCGTCGACGTGTATGAGCGCGTGGGGGACTTCTTCGACAGCCTCGCTGACTCGCCCGCCGGCCCCGTGGTCATCGTCAGCCACGGCTTCACGATCCAGATCGCCCTCACTTACCTGCACGGCGGCTCGCCGTACGACGTGGACTGGGCGACGCTGCCGAACGGCGGGATCGTGACGGTCGAGCCGTCAGGCGTGCAAGTAACCTAGAAGGTGGTTGCGCTCGTCGGTGAGCTGGTCGATGCGGTGCTTGACCACGTCGCCGATGGAGACGATCGCGACGAGGCGCCCGTCCACCACGACCGGCATGTGCCGCACGCGCTCCACCGTCATGGTGGCCGCGGCCGACTCGATCTCGTCCTCGGGGCCTACCGTGTTGACCTCGCGCGTCATGAGCTCGGCGACGGTCTGCTGCAGGGCGTCCGCGCCGGTGTGGGCCAGGCCCCGCACGACGTCGCGCTCGCTGACGATGCCCTCGATCTGCTTGCCGTCGCTCGAGACGACGACGGCGCCGATGTTGCGCTCGCCCAGAAGCTGAACGAGTTCGGCGACGGTGCTCTCGGGGGCGACGGTCACGACCTCGCGCCCCTTCTTCCGGATGACGTCTTCGATCCTCATGGCGGAAAGGTACCCGGCGGACGCGGCCCTGCCTAGAGGCGAATTGCCCCACCCGTCGCCAACGCTGGGATGGCGGGTCCGCATGGTGGACGAGACGGCCGCCACAGGGCAAACGAGTTCGCCGGACGCCGCCCGACCGCGAGAGGATGGGCGAAGCCCACCCGAGGAGGAGCAGATGGCCGACCAGTCAGCGGTGACGCGGAGCGTGCGCGCCGGCATCGATAGCGACCCGGCGCAGGGGGCCGTCGTCCCGCCCGTGTACCTGTCGACGACGTACTCGTTCTCCGGGTACGGCGAGCGTCGGGACTTCGACTACAGCCGCTCGGGTAACCCGACCCGCGCGCTGCTGGCGGATGCGTTGGCCGACCTCGAGGGCGGCGCCGGCGGCGTCGTCACCGGCAGCGGCATGGGCGCGGTCACCGCCGTGCTGTCGGCGCTCGTCGAGCCGGGGGCGACGGTCGTCGCCCCGCACGACTGTTACGGCGGCACCTGGCGGCTGCTGGACGCGCTCGCCCGGAAGGGCCAGTTCGTGCTGGAACTCATGGATCTCACCGCCCCGGACGCCGCCGCGCGCCTGGGCGCGCTGCGTCCGGGCCTGGTGTGGGTCGAGACCCCCTCGAATCCGTTGCTGCGCCTCACCGACCTGGCCGCCGTGTCGGCCGCCGCCCACGAGGCGGGCGCCGTGGTCGTGGCCGACAACACCTTCTGCTCGCCCGCGCTGCAGCTGCCGCTCGAGCTGGGGGCCGACGTCGTCGTCCATTCGACGACGAAGTACATCAACGGCCACTCCGACGTCGTCGGGGGCGCGGTGGTCGCCGCCGACGCGGACGTGCACACCGAGATCGCCTGGTGGGCGAACGCCCTCGGCCTGACGGGCGGGGCGCTCGACTCCTACCTGACGCTGCGCGGACTGCGCACGCTCGACGTCCGGATGCGCCAGCACGTCGCCAACGCGCAGCGCATCGCCGAGAGTCTGCAGGGCCACCCCGCGCTGCTGGCCCTCCACTACCCGGGCCTCGCGTCGCACCCCGATCACGACCTCGCCGCGCGCCAGCAGCGCGGCCCCGGGGCGATGGTGACGCTCGACGTGGCGGGCGGCCACGACGGCGTCCGGGCGTTCCTCGACGGGCTGAACCTGTTCTGCCTGGCCGAGTCACTCGGCGGCGTCGAGTCGCTGGTCGATCACCCCGCGTCGATGACGCACGCGTCGATGCCTCCCGAGGTGCAGGCGGCGGCCGGCATCACGCCGGGGATGCTGCGGCTGAGCGTCGGCATCGAGGACGCCGACGACCTGCTCGCCGACCTCCGCGCAGCGCTCGACCGGGTGGCCCGGCTGGCGTCCTGACCGGGGCGCAGCCCCCCGTGTGCGTTTCTACCTGACGCTCTCCACACTCTGGTGTGGGTTTTGTCACACGCGGCCCTCAGACATGACCAACGCGGCGCTGACACCACCTATCTCGGCAACGGAGGGAAAACGGCGCGTTAAGAAAGGATGAGGCCAGTAACCCTTAGGTCACTTCCGGACCCACCCCGTGCTTGGGCGCGACGAGCGACGTAGGGTCGCCATTAGAGGCGCGGCCGAGTGGGCGCGCCGGTCCGTCCGGCGAGGACGCCGGGTCCGTCGTCTTTCGTGGAGGGGGTTGCCCGCCATGGCCATTCGTGTCGCACTGGTCAACGACTACGAGTTGGTGGTCGCGGGGTTGGGGCACTTCTTCGATTCCTACCCCGAGGCCATCGAGGTCGTCCAGATGTCAGCCGACGCCGCGGTGACCAGCCAGGTCGACATCGCCCTGTACGACACGTTCGGGCACGGCTCCCCGCGCGTCGAGGCGATCGACCAACTGCTCGCCAACCCGCACGTGGCGAAGACCGTCGTCTACACGTGGGTGCTCGATGCCGAACTCATTGATTCCAGCCTGCGTCAGGGCATCTCCGGCTACCTGTCGAAGTCGATGACCGCCCGCGACATGGTGGAGGCGCTGCGCCGCATCCAGGAGGGCGAGGTGGTCGTGAGCCACAGCCCGTCGGAGAAGGAGCCGGCCGTCGCCGGTGAGTGGCCCGGGCGCGCGGAGGCGCTGACGGCCCGCGAGGCGGAGATCATCGCGATGATCGCGCAGGGTTATTCGAACCAGGAGATCGCGGAGCGCACGCGGCTGTCGATCAACTCGGTCAAGTCCTACATTCGCAACGCCTACCGCAAGATCGGCGTCTCCCGGCGCAGCCAGGCGGTCGCCTGGGCGCTCGACCACGGGTTCGTCGCCCGGTCGACCCACGCGCGGGCCGACCGAGCCTGACGATCCGCTAGGAGGACTGGCCCGGCACGACGGCCGGGAACTCGACCCGCGCCCGCTTCACGATCGTGCTCATCATCGCGCCGTCCACGACGGCGCCGAAGCCGCCGCCCAGAACCGGAACGGCCTTGCCGAAACGGGTCAGCGTCTTCTCGCCGAGGCTCTTGATGAGCTGGAAGCCGACCGCCTTGTTGATCATCATGATGGCGGCGCGCGGCAGGTTCTTGGTGGCCAGCGAGCTGATCGAGTGCGACGCCACGTTCACGCCGGCCTTGGCGAGGATGTCGTCGGACTTCGCGCCCACCAGCGTCAGCAGGATCGCCGTCCGGATGCTCGGATCGGTGATGTCGTAGCCGCGGAGCTTCGCGATCGCGCCCACGGCGCGGGTCGCGATCACATAGAACTCGAACACGTTCGCCGGGACCGCGACCGGCATGGTCACGAAGCCGCCGAGGCTCGTCACGAAGCCGCCGCCCGCGGCGTCCCTGATCGCGGAGCGCGCGACGAAGTCGATCGCCTGCTCGCTCTCGCCCTTCTTCTTGGAGGCCGTGCCCGCGACCTTGTCGGCCCCCGGGAAGGGCCCGGCGCCGTGCAGCCCGACATCCAGGATGCGCTGGATGAGCGCGGTGATCGCGCCGGGGTTCTCGCCCGGGTCGCGTGCCTCGTCGAGCGCGGAGCGCGTGACGTCGGCGTCGGACTTGTTGCGCTTGAGCAGGTCGAACAGCCCCATGGTTCCTCCAAACGACTGGGCAGTGGCTAGGTACGATGCTGCCAGGCGGCGGGGTGGCCGCCAAGGGGCGTCGCGACGATTCGGATTCCGATTCGGTTGCACCCGCCGGACGCCTCCTCAGCCCGCCCGGCGCGGCGAACTCAGCGGCGTCCGGCCAGCGCCCGCAGGAAGAAGGCCAGGTTCGCCGGCCGCTCGGCGAGCCGGCGCATGAAGTAGCCGTACCAGTCGGTGCCGAACGGAACGTACACGCGCACCCGGTGACCCAGGTCGGCCAGCCGCTGCTGCTCCTCCGGACGGATGCCGTACAGCATCTGGAACTCGTAGCGGTCGGGCGCTCGCCGGGCGACGTTCGCCAGCGACAGAGCCGTCGAGATCATCCGGGGGTCGTGCGTCGCGACCATCGGGTACCCGTCACCCTCCATCAGGATGCGGAGGCAGTCGATGTACGACGCGTCGACCTCGGCCTTCGCCTGGTGGGCGACCATCGGCGGCTCCTGGTAGGCGCCCTTGCACAGTCGCACGCGCGAGCCGGACGCCGCGAGCGCCCGGCAGTCGCCGGGCGTCCGCTTCAGGTAGGCCTGGACGACCGCCCCGGTGGACGGGTACTCCGCCCGCAACTCGGCGAGCATGCCGAGCGTCCGGTCGGTGGTCGTGTGGTCCTCCATGTCGAGGGTGACGGTGGTGCCGGCGTCCGCAGCGGCCGCGCAGACGCGTCCGGCGTTCTCGAACGCCAGATCGTGGCCCTGGGGGAGGGACTGGCCCACCGCGCTGAGCTTCACCGACACCTCGGCGGACGCGGCGAGCCCCTCCGCGTCGAGACGTTGCAGCAGCGACACGTACGCGTTCGCGGTGTCGATGGCCTGCTGCTGGTTCGTCGTGTCCTCGCCGAGGTAATCGATGGTCGACAGGAGCCCTCGGGAGGCGAGGTCGCGGACGGCCGCCACGCACTCGTCCTGGGTCTCGCCCGGGACGAATCGCTTCACAACCGCGCGGGTCGGCGGCAACCTCACGATCGTGTCGTGGACCACCTGGTTGCGCGCCATGAATAGGATCGTGCTCCGCAGCATCCGCTCGCCTCCTCCCGAGGAACCCCTCGTCGCCTACTGCTTCTCCGGGTCGGACGCCTCCGCGTCGCCCGCCTTCTCCTCGTCGGCCGCCCGCCGGTAGTGCCCGGTGTCGAGCCGGTCGTAGCCGCTGGCCCAGTCGCCGTCCGGGTAGGCCTGAGGGTGCTCGAGGATGTACTCGTCGTGCACGTGGTGGGCCTCGTCCAACAGGTCGAGGAGCTCCTTCTCGCCGTGGATGAGGAACTTGAACTTCGGCTGGATCTCCAGCAGCTGCTGCTCCTCCTTGGCGAGGCGCCGGTAGTTCTGCTCCCGCACCTCCTGGTCGACCTCGTACTCGAGGTCGAGGTACTGCTTGGCGTGGCGGCGGGTGTTCTTGATGACGGTGAGGGCCTTGCCCTTGGGCGACATCAGGGACGCCACGACCACGACGAGCAGCGAGACCACGATGACCAGCAGCGACTGCTGCGTGGTGACCTCGATCACCTCGACGTGGTGGCCGCCGTTGATGAACGGCACCGTGTTCTCGTGCAGCGCGTGCAGGATGAGCTTGACGCCGATGAACGCGAGGATCGCCGCGAGGCCGTACTTCAGGTAGATGAGGCGGTCGAGCAGGCCGTCGATGAGGAAGTACAACTGTCGCAGGCCGAGCAGGCTGAACGCGACCGCCGTGAAGACGATGTACGGGTCCTGGGTCAGGCCGAAGATCGCCGGGATCGAGTCGAGCGCGAACATCACGTCGGTGCCGCCGATGGCCACCATGACGAGGAGCATCGGCGTCATCGCCCGCTTGCCGTCGATGGTGGTGAAGAGCTTGTCGCCGTCGTAGTGCTCGGAGGTGTGCATCACCCGCTTGGCGAGGCGGATGATGAAGTTGTTCGCCTCGCTGGACTCCTCGTCGTCGGAGTCCTCCTCCGGCTTGAGCAGGTTTCCGGCCGTGACCAGCAGGATGAGGCCGAACAGGTAGAAGATCCACGCGAAGCTGTTGATGAGCGCCACGCCCAGGAAGATGAACGCCGTCCGCGCGATCAGGGAGACGACGATGCCGAACATCAGCACCTTCTGCTGGTCGGCCCGCGGCACCTTGAACGAACTCATGATGATCAGGAACACGAACAGGTTGTCGACCGACAACGACAGTTCGGTGATGTAGCCCGCGTAGAACTCGACGCCGCGCTGGTGCCCGAGCGACAGCCAGACGTAGACGCCGAAGAGGATCGCGACCGACACATAGATGGCGGTCCACTTGGCCGCCTCCTTGATCGTCGGGATGTGGGCCTTCCGGACGTGGAAGAAGAAGTCGAACGCCAGCAGTCCGATGATGAAGACCACGGTCAACAGCCAGATTGTTCCTGACTCCACGGGCGGTTCCTTTCCGGACGGCGCCTCGCGCCGGCCTTTCTCCCGCGGCGGGCCCTCCCCGAGGGGCCCGCTCCTGTGATGCCGCCGGGGGCGACGTCGACATCATCCCACGGGGTGCGCCCCGCGCATACGGCCTGACCGGCAGTTGTCTCGCCGGTGTTCGCCGTTGTCGTGTCGTCAGAAGAACGAGCGGACGAGCGCGGGCGTGAGATCGGTGATGGACGCGAGGACGGCGTCCGCGCGGGCGAGCAGGTCGGACGCCGGCGGGTGGAACGCGGGCGGGATCGCGACGACCTTCATGCCGGCGGCCAGCGCGGAGCGCAGGCCGCTGCCCGAGTCCTCGATTGCCACGCAGCCGGCGGGGTCGGCGCCGAGCTGTCGGCAGGCCTCCAGGTAGCCGTCGGGCTCGGGCTTGCCGTGGGCGACGTTCTCGGTGGAGACGCGGACGTTCACCAGGTCGGCCACGCCGAGCGCCGCGAGCCCGGCGTCGATCAGGACCGCCGGCGACGAGGACGCCACCGCGACCGGCCACTCGGCCGCCATGCGGCGGACGGCGTCCGCAGCACCCGGGATCATCTCCAGCGAGCCGTCGGCGTACATGGCCCGCAGCGCCTCGATGGTGCGGCGGGCGGCGTCCGATGGTGTCCCGGCCAGGCCGACGCGCTCGGAGAGGTACGTCGACCACTCGCGCGTGTTCATGCCCATCATCGCGGTGGTCGCCTCGGGCGGCCAGTCGACGCCGTCCTCGGCGGCGAGGCCGCGTCGGACGCGATCCCACGCGGGCTCGGTGTCGGTCAGGGTGCCGTCGAGGTCGAAGACGATCGCGTGGGGGAGTGCCATGCCCGCTATTCAAGCAGCCCGGCCGGCGGACCCCCTAGCAAAGGGAGGCGAGATCCCAATCGATGGGGTCGGCGCCCTGCGCGATCAGCGCCTGGTTGGCGCGCGTGAACGGGTGCGACCCGAAGAAACCGCGGTCGGCCGACATCGGCGACGGGTGCGCGGACGCGATGATCGGGGTGTCGCCGAGGGCTGAGGAGAGGTTCTGGGCGTCCCGCCCCCACAGGATCGCGACCAGCGGGCCGCCGCGCTCGGCCAGCGCGTCGATCGCGCGGGCCGTGACGGCCTCCCAACCCTTCCCGCGATGGGACGCCGGCGCCCCCGGACGCACCGTCAGCACCCTGTTGAGCAACAGGACGCCCTGGCGGAACCAGCCGGACAGGTCGCCGTGCTCGGGCGGGGTGACGCCGAGGTCGGATGCCAACTCCCGGTAGATGTTGTGCAGCGACCGCGGGAGCGGCCGGACGTCGCGCGCGACCGAGAACGACAACCCGACGGCGTGGCCGGGCGTCGGATACGGGTCCTGCCCGACGATCAGCACCCGGACGTCCGCCAGCGGCAGCGTGAACGCGCGCAGCACGTTCTGGCCCGCGGGCAGGTAGCCGCGCCCGGCCGCGAGTTCGGCCCGCAGGAACTCGCCCATCGCCGCCACGTCGGCCTCGACGGGCTTCAGCGCCTCGGCCCAGTCGGGGGCCACGAGTTCGGACAGCGGTGCGGGGGTCACCGCCGTCACGTTAGTGCATCCGGCTCGGCTCAGCGCGTCCGCCTCCGCGGGAACGCTGTGGCCCGGCACTAGGCTGACGCCGACCCGAAAGGAGTGTGCCCGTGGGCCTCTTCGATCTCTGGCGCCCCCGCCCGGCGCCCACCCCCACCGTCGTCGAGCGCACCGTGGTGCGCGAGGTCGCGCCCCCGCCGTCGCCGGCGCGGCCCTCCGCCGTTCCTGACGGGCTGCGGGACGCCGCCGGCTGGGCCTGGCGGCTCCTGCTGCTGGCCGGCTTCGTGATCGGCCTCTTCCGGGCCCTCGCGTACTTCTCCGCGGTCGCCGTGCCCATCGCGGTCGCGTTCCTGCTGGCCGCGCTGCTGACCCCGGCCGTCAGCCAGCTCCGGCGCTGGGGCGTCGGGCCGATCCTGTCCGCCGCGATCGCGCTGGTCGGCATGGTGCTGCTCCTCGCGGCGCTGCTGACGGCGGTCGGGGTGCAGGCGGCGTCCGAGGCGCCCGAACTGGTCAACCAGACCACGACCGGCCTGCAGCGGGTCATGGACTGGCTGGCGTCCGGGCCGCTGCACATCTCCGCCGATCAGGTGAACGCCTACATCGCGCAGGGCCGCACGTGGCTGCAGTCGCAGGGCTCGCAGCTCGCTACCTGGGCGGGCAGCGTCGGCTCGTCGGTCGGCAACTTCCTCGCCGGGCTGGTGACGGCCCTGATGGCGTCCTTCTTCTTCGCCGCGACGGGGTCGAGCATGTGGGCGTCCACCGCCAAGTGGCTGCTCCCCGAGCACGCGCGCGAGCCCATCACGCGCGCGGCTCGCAAGGGGTGGAACTCCCTGGTGCAGTACATGCGGGCGACCGTGATCGTCTGCCTCGTCGACGCGACGGGCATCGCCCTGGTCGCGTTCTTCCTCGGGGTGCCGATGCCGTTCGCGCTGTTCGCGCTGACGTTCATCGCCTCGTTCATCCCGATCGTCGGCGCGGTGCTGGCGGGCGTCGTGGCGGCCGTGCTGGCGCTCGTGACCAACGGGCCCGGGGCCGCGCTGATCATGGTGGCGGGCGTCGTCGTGGTGAACCAGGTGGAGGGCAACATCCTGCAGCCGTTCCTGCTGGGGCGCGCTGTCTCGCTGCACCCGCTGGCGACGCTGCTCGGCCTGACCGCGGGCGCCACGATCTCCGGGGTGCTGGGTGCGCTGCTGTCGATCCCCGTCATGGCGTTCCTGGCCGCGTTCGTGAAGGCGATGCGCTACCCCGAGCAGGTCCCCGACGAGCGCGAGCCTCGCGAGCGCAGACCGAGCCGGAGGCGTCCTGGCGGCAGCAGCCGGGCCGCAGGATCGGACGCCCCCGGCCCCGCCGGGCCGATCGAGGCTCCCCGTACCCTGGAGGCATGAGCCCCGATCTCACGCCGATCCTCGACGACCTGGCCGCCGGCCGCATCGACGCCGCCGAGGCCGCACGGCGCATCGACGCGGCGAAGGCGTCCGCGCAGAAGCCCGAGTCGACCCCCAAGCCGGAGCCCCCGATCGACGCGGAGATCGTCGAAGACCCGGGTGAGCCCGAGGTTTCGAGTGAGGCTGAGGTTCCGAGCGAGGAGCAGGTGCCGGCCGGGCGCGTCGGCGTCCGGGCGATGGGACGCCGCGTCCGCGTGCTGGGCGACGCGAGCGTCCCCGCGGTGACGGCCCAGGGGCCGCACACGCTCAGAAGGGTCGGGGACCGCTGGGAGGTCGAGGCCGAGGGCGACTTCGCGGGGTTCCGCGGGCTGCCCGACCTCGCGAGCCTGTCGGGCCTGCGTGCGCCCCGCTCGGTGGACGATCTGGTGAAGCTGGGGCTCGGCCAAGAGGTGGTCGTCCGGGTGAACCCGGCGCTGCCCCTCGACCTCGAGTCCACCGCCGGCGGCGTCGTCGTGGACGGGCTGCCCCTGCTCGGACGCCTCCGCGTCACGGCGGGCACGGCGTCCCTGCGCGGGGTCAGGCGCGTGCAGGACGCCCTCGTGCAGGCCGCGACGGTGACGCTGCAGGGCCGATTCGACCGGGGCCGCTCGCGCGTGCGCTGCGAGTCGGGCGCGATCACCGTCGCGCTGGCGCCGGACGCCGACGTGACGGTCGCCGGCGAGGCGCAGGTCGGGCGGCTGACCTGGCCCGGCGGCGAGACGGGGCTCAGCGAGTACGTCGCCGGCGAGGGCGCGGGCCGCCTGGATCTCGACGTCGTCGTCGGCATGGTGACCGTCACGCAGGAGCCGTCATGACCGACCATGAGACCTGGACGCCGTCCTCCTGCCCGCGGTGCGCGGGCCATCGGCTGCGGGTGACGCGGGTGCGGTGCGTGGACTGCGGCCTGGAACTCGCCGCCGACGACCTCGGGCCGGCGTGCGCGTGCGCGTCCGGGGCCGAGAAGCCCCAGCGTGAGAAGCCCCAGCGTGAGAAGCCCCAGCATGACGAGGACGCCGCAGGCGAAGGTTCGCCCGCGGCGTCCGGGAGTGCTCGTGATCAGATTCTCGCCAGGGTCGCGGCGGGAGAGTTGCCTCCCGCGCTGGCGGCGGACCTGTTGGCCCGGCTGGACGAGGCCGACTGACGGGTCAGGCGGTCGGGAAGGCCTTGATCTCGAGGATCTTGACCTCGAACTCGTGCCCGTTGGGGCCCTCGTACGTCGCGGTGTCGCCCTTGCCCTTGCCGAGGATGGCCGAGCCGAGGGGGGACTGCGGCGAGTAGATCTCCAACTCGTTCGTGTCGGTCAGGCCGAGCAGCTCGCGCGAGCCGAGCAGGAACGTGTCGGTGTCGTCGGGGTCGCCGTCGTAGCAGATTGTGACCTGCATGCCCGGCTCCACCGTGGAGGACGTGGCGGGGGCCTCGCCGATCTGGGCATCGCGCAGCATCACCTCAAGCTGCCGGATGCGCGCCTCCTGCTGGCCCTGCTCTTCGCGGGCCGCGTGGTAGCCGCCGTTCTCGGACAGGTCGCCCTCGTCGCGCGCCTGCGCGATCTTCGTCGAAACCTTCTGGCGACCCTCGCCCTTCAAGAACTCGAGCTCGCTGGAGAGCTTGTCGTAGGCGTCCTGGGTCAGCCAGATGATGTTCTTGTGCTCATCTGCCATCCGTCGAGCCTATCAGGCGGTGCGACAGTCGGTCAGTTCGGCGCTGGTCGCCCGCTTGAAGGTGCGGACCGAGACCACCTGCGTCGTCAGTTCCTGCGTGCCGGGCGCGACCTCGAACGGCAACTCGCCCACGGTGTCGTAGGTGACCGCCTTGGTGACGACTGTGCAGGTCGCCGCGCGCGCGGGATCGGGGCGCTGGATCGTCACCGTCACGTCGATGCGGGTGTCGGAGACGACGTCGAACGCGACGACCTTGCCGGTGACGTCGGGGTTCGCCGCGTGCAGCCCGGCCCACGCCATCCACGGGATGCCGATGATCGCCAGCACCGCCGCCACCGGGATCCACGCCCCGCGGCGGCGCGGGGGGTAGCGGCGGGCGATGCGGTCGGCGTCCGAGAGGGTCACGGTGCCATCTTCCCCCATGGCGACGTGGCCCGAGATGCGTCGGACCCGGCGAGCGACAAGAATGTGCCCATGGCTTCCGATCACACCGCGCGCAGGGTGGACGCCTCCGGCGACCCGCTGCGCCTGCTGCACGTGCACGCGCACCCCGACGACGAGTCGAGCAAGGGCGCGGCCACGACCGCCAAGTACGTCGCCGAGGGCGTCGACGTACTCGTCGCGACATGCACGGGGGGCGAACGGGGGTCGATCCTGAACCCGAAGATGGAGAACCCGTACAACGAGGAGCACATCGCCGAGATCCGCCAGAAGGAGATGGAGACGGCGCGGGAGATCCTCGGCGTCCGGCAGACGTGGCTCGGCTTCGTGGACTCGGGCCTGCCCGAGGGCGACCCGCTGCCGCCGCTGCCCGACGGCTGTTTCGCGCTGCAGGACGTCGATGAGGCCGCCGGCGCGCTGGTGAAGGTGATCCGCGAGTTCCGTCCGCACGTCATGACGACGTACGACGAGAACGGCGGCTACCCGCATCCCGACCACATCATGTGCCACCGCATCTCGATGGCCGCCCTGGACGCGGCGGCCGACCCCACCAAGTGGCCCGAGCACGGAGAGCCGTGGCAGGTGGCGAAGGTGTACTACCAGATGTCGTTCCATCGCAGCCGGTTCGCCCGGCTCGACCAACTCATGCACGAGGAGGGCCTGCCGTCACCGTACGCCGAGCGGCTGTCAGAGTGGGCGGAGGACCCGGAGGCCGAGGCGCGGCTCACGACGTTCGTGCCGTGCGGCGACTATTTCCCGATCCGGGACGCCGCCCTGAAGGCCCACGCCACCCAGGTCGACCCCGACGGCTTCTGGTTCGCCGTCCCGCTGAAGATCCAGCAGGTGGGCTGGCCGACGGAGGACTTCCAACTCGTGCGCTCGATGGTGCCGACCGAGCTCCCCGAGGACGACCTCTTCGCCGGCCTCGACACCCACGTCGTCGCTCCCGACGCGGAGTGGTACTACCAGATCTGACCGCCCGACCGACCACCCGACCCAGGACGCCTCCGCGGAAACGCCTCCGCGGAGGCGTCCTGGCATGCGAATGAGGTCATATATAGAACGAACGTACGAATACTGTCAGACCCGGGTGTTGGGATGCTCCTATGACGGATGACGTGATGAACCCGCTTGTCGCGGAGGGTATGGGTCTGCAGCTTCAGGGCTTGGCCGCGCGCCGGGCGAGCCTCGATTTCGAGTTCCTGCACCTGGTGGGGCAGTTCGACGCCGGGCAGGGGTGGGCATCGTTCGCGGGTGCGAAGTCCACGGCGCACTACCTCGCCTGGGCGTGTTCGGTGGGCGCCAGCGCGTCGCGCGAGCAGGTGCGGGTCGCGCGGGCCCTGCGGGGGCTGCCGGTGGTGTCGGAGTTGTTCGCGGCAGGGCGGCTCTCCTACTCGAAGGTCCGCGAGTTGACGCGGGTCAGCGACGAGTTGGCCGAGGCCGAGTTGTGCGCCCTGGCGCTGGAGATGACGGCGTCCCAGCTCGCGAGAACCGTGTCGGCCTACCGGGGGGCCGCGGGCACGCGGATCAGGCAGGTGGAACGGCGCCGGTATTCCAGCCGTGGCACGGCCGACGGCATGGTGCGCATCAGCATCGTCCTGGCGCCGGAGGAGGCGGCGCTGGTCGACGCCGCCGTCGAGGCCGCCGCGCGGCGGGGGGCTGACGACGGAGGTGAGCCGCTCGATCGCGTCCAGGGGCTGCTCGACGTGGCGGCCGGGCATCTCGACCGCCTGCCGGGCGAGCCGGCTGACGACCACACGCTGGTCGTGGTGCAGGTCAGCGCGGAGTCCCTGGTCGGCGAGGACGTGCCGGCCGCGCCCGATACCGCGGCGCGGTCGTCCTGGCGCGCCCTTGAGGCGGGGGCGTGTCACGTCGTCGGTCAGGGTCCGGTCGAACCCGCGGTCGCGCGACGCCTGGCGTGCACGGCGTTGCTGCAAGGCGTCCTGACCGCCGATGGCGAGGTGTTGCGGATGGGCCGGGCCAAACGGCTGGCCACGCGCGCGCAGCGGCGCGCCCTGCGCGTCCGCGATCACGGGGTGTGCCAGTTCCCCGGCTGCCATCAGACCAGGCATCTGGACGCCCACCACGTGATCCCGTGGTGGGAGCGTGGGCGGGAGGGCGGCCCCACCGATCTGGAGAACCTCGTCCTGGTGTGCCGACGGCATCACGTCGTGGTGCACGAGGGCGGGTTGACGCTGACGCGGTCCGCGAGCCCGTGGCGACGTTTCGAGGTGCGGCTCCCCGACGGACGCCTGCTGTCGGACGCCTGGCTCGGCGGCGTCTCCGCGGAGACGCTCGAGCACCTGGTGGTGACGGACGCCACGGCCCGCGGCGCCGGGTTGGAATCGATCGCGACGTTCGAGACGGAGATCGGGGCAGACGACCCCGCCCGGATCGCGCCCCGCGCCGGCGGGGAGGGGTTCAGTCTGCACGAGTGCGTCCGGGTGCTCTTCGACATCCGCCGTCCCGACGCCGAGGAGGCCGCCTGAGCGCGGGGCGCGTGAGCGACTCCGCCGCCAGGGGCGTCCGGGGGTAGGCTGGGCCGGGCAAGGAGGAATGATGATTCTGCTCGACCTCGGTGCGCTCGTCGCACCCGGCTGGACGGCGCTGCTGCTCGTCGTGATCCTCGGCCTCGTGATCACGTTCCTGTTCTTCAGCATGCGCAAACAGTTGCGGCGCATCGACGTGCCGGTCGATCAGCAGCGTCCCGACGCCGCCCCGTTCGCCGACGACGGACCGCGCCGCTGACCCCAGTAGGCTGGCGGCCATGCCCCAACGCCTCGCGAAGTCGTCCAGCCCCTACCTGCGGCAGCACGCGTCGAACCCGATCGACTGGTGGCCCTGGGGTTCGGCGGCGCTGGAGTCGGCGAAGAAGCGCGACGTCCCGCTGCTGATCTCGATCGGCTACTCCGCGTGCCACTGGTGTCACGTGATGATGCACGAGTCCTTCGAAGACACGGAGGTCGCGCGGTTCGTCAACGAGCACTTCGTGCCCATCAAGGTCGACCGCGAGGAGCGTCCCGACGTCGACGCCGTCTACATGCGGGCGACCCAGGCCCTCACCGGCCAGGGCGGTTGGCCCATGACCGTGTTCGCGACGCCCGACGGCGAGCCGTTCTTCGCGGGCACCTACTACCCGCCGGAGCCCCGCGGCGGCATGCCGTCGTTCCGGCAGGTGTTGGAGGCCCTCGCGGATGCCTGGGCCACCCGGCGCGACGAGGTGACCGGCAGTGCGGCGTCCATCGTGGAACAGCTCGCGTCGATCAATCAGCTTCCGGCCGCCGAGCAGGCGCCCAACGTGTGGGAGACGATGGACAAGCTGTCGGCCGAGTTCGACCTGGTGCACGGCGGCTTCGGCGGCGCGCCGAAGTTCCCGGCGCCGCTGCTGGTGGACGCCCTCCTCGTGAAGGGCGAACCCGCCAGTCTCGACATGGCCCAGCGCACGCTGGAGGCGATGGCGCGCGGCGGCGTCCACGACCAGGTCGGCGGCGGGTTCCACCGGTACGCGGTCGACGCGGGCTGGGTCGTACCCCACTTCGAGAAGATGCTGTACGACAACGCCCTGCTGCTCGGCGCGTACGCACGCGGTTGGCGCCGGACGCCGAGCCACGACGAGGCCCTGCGCGCGCTCTTCGAGCGCTCCGCGCGCGGCATCGTCGCGTGGCTGAAGCGGGAGATGATCGTGCCGTCCGGCGGGTTCGCCGCGAGCCTGGACGCCGACTCCGCCGACGCGCACGGCATGCCCCATGAGGGCATCTACTACGTGTGGAACCACGACCTGCTCGTCGACTGCCTCGGCGAGGAGGACGCGGAATGGGCCGAGGGTGTCTTCCACGTGACGACGACCGGCACGTTCGAGTACGGGCTGTCCACGCTGCAGTTGCGCGGGGTGCCGGATGCCGAGCGGCTGGCGTCCGTCTGCGAGCGGCTGCTGGCCGAGCGGCAGACGCGCTTCGCGCCGCCGCGCGACGACAAGGTCGTCACGGCCTGGAACGGCTGGATGATCGACGCCCTCGTGCAGGCCGCCCTGATCTTCGACGAGCCGGAGTGGCTGGAGTTGGCGCGCGACTCCGCGGAGACGTTGTGGGCCCTGCACTGGGCCGAGGGCGGCCTGCGACGCTCGTCCCACGACGGGGTGGTCTCCACCGTGCGCGCGTTCGCCGACGATTACGGGGCCCTCGCCCTCGCCTTCGGCCACCTCGCGGGTGCGCTGGGGGACGCGGGGTGGCTCAAGCACGCCGTCCGGCTGCTCGATCAGGCGATCGAGCGCTTCGGCGCCGACGACGGAGGCTTCTACGACGCCCGCGAGTCGGCCACGTCGGGGCTCTACGCGCGCCCGCGCGACGTGTCCGACAACCCGACGCCGTCCGGCACCAGCTCGCTCGTGTCGGCGCTGCGCGTGGTCGGGCTGCTCGCCGACCGGCCCGACTTCCTCGAACGAGCCGACGCCGCCGCCCGGACCACGTGGGGCACCGTCGAGGCCGGCCCGCGGTTCGCGCCGGCGGCGCTCACCGACGTGATCATCGCCGACGAGGCCCGTCAGGGCCTGAAGCCGGCCGTCGCGGTCGTCGTGGACGCCTCGGGCAGCCCGTTGTCCCGCGCCGCCGTCGCGACCTGGCGGATGGCCCCGTCCGGCACGGTGATCGTGGCCGGCAAGCCCGGCACGAAGGGGTTCGCCCACCACTTCGACCAGCGTCCGGTGGTGCGCTCCGACGAGGCGTCCGCCGGCGAAGCGGAGGAGGCGAAGATCACGCACGCGTCCATCGGCGGGGCGGGCCAGGTCGACGCCGAGTACGACCAGCACGCCGACGTCGAGACGGGCGGCACGGTGTACGTCTGCCGCGGCGAGACGTGCTTCGCGCCGGCGTCCACGGTCAAGGGCATCCGGCGGGCGCTCTGGTCGCGCGCCTGAGCGAGCCGTCTTTAGGATGAGGCCATGAAGCTGCTCGTCACCTCCACGGCCCCGTTCGAGTTCGATCCGCCCGAGGGCGTCGACGTCGTGTACGTCGACCCGGGTGAGCTGGTGCCGCCCGAGCATCTGGACGCCGACGCGGCCGTCGTCGAGGGCGGTGCCGCGCCCGCGGTGACCCAGCTCGCGCGGGAGGCGTCCCGGCTGCGGTGGGTGCAGACGCTGGCGGCGGGGCCGGACGGCGTCCTCAAGGCCGGCTTCGGGCCCGACGTGCAGATCACGAACGGGCGCGGGTTCCACGACCAGACGGTCTCCGAGGTGGCGCTGGCGCTCGCCCTCGCGGGCGTGAATCGGCTGCCTCGGCTGCTGGAGTTGCAGAAGCAGCACGTCTTCGCCCACGACGAGTTCGGCGCCTGGAGGGCGCTCCACCCCGACGACCGGGTCGCCACGCTGATCGGGGCGAACGTCCTCATCTGGGGGTTCGGGTCCATCGGGCAGACGGCCGCGAAGCTGTTCGCGGCGGCGTCCGCCCACGTGCGCGGGGTGGCGAACTCGGCCGGCGAGCGCGCCGGCTTCGAGGTGTTCACCGACGAGTCCCTGCCGGAGCTGCTGCCCGAGACCGACGTGCTGGTCATGGTGCTGCCCTCGACGCCCGAGACCGACAAGGCCCTCAATGCCGAGCGGATCGCGCAGCTCAAGCCCATCTCCTGGGTCGTGAACGTCGGCCGCGGCACGACCATCGACGAGGACGCCCTCGACGCGGCCCTTCGCTCCGGACGCCTTGGCGGCGCGGCGCTGGACGTCACGGCCACCGAGCCGTACCCGGCCGACGGGCCGCTGTGGGACGCCCCGAACTGCATCATCACCCCGCACGTCGCCGGCGGACGCGCGGTCGGGGCGGGCGAGTTCATCTGCCGCAACATCGAGCGGCTGCGGCGCGGTGAGCCGTTGGAGAACCTGGTTTCTCGCTGACGTGGCCGTCCGCGTCGAGCGGGCGCCGGGGGAGGCGTCCGGGGGAGGGTGCGCCTGCACGGGGGGCGCCGGGGGCTTCTGCCGCGGCGCGCATCCGACCGCTACCCTGGGGGCCATGTCGTGGGCCAAGACGCGCGAGTGGGCCGACCGGCTCCATCCGGCGGGGCTGCTGTACTCGACGTACGAGCAGCGGCTGCGCGCCGAGCTCGATCCTGCGCGGCTGCCCGGGCACGTGGCCGTCCTCGCCGACGGCAACCGGCGCTGGGCGCGGCTGAACGCCCCCGGCCAGCCCCTCGTGGTGGGCTACCAGGCGGGCGCCGACAAGCTGAAACACTTCGTCCAGTGGTGCGATGAGGCCGGCATCGGCACGGTCACGCTCTGGGTGCTGTCCACCGAGAACCTCACCCGCAGCGAGGACGCGGAGGTGCTTCCGCTGCTGGGCGTCATCGTCGGCCTGGTCGAGGAGCTGGCGGCGACGGGCCGGTGGCGCGTCAAGCCGGTGGGCGACCTGTCGCTGCTGCCCGACACGATGGCGGCGAGCCTGCGCGCGGCGCAGGAGGCGACGGCGTCCGTGGAGGGCATGCGCGTGAACGTCGCGGTGGCCTACGGGGGGCGGCACGAGCTGCGGGACGCCGTCCGGTCGCTGCTCGCGAAGGAGGCCGCGCGGGGCACGTCGCTCGGTGATCTCGCGCAGACCTTGGAGATCGACGACATCGCCGAGCACCTCTACACGGCCGGCCAGCCGGATCCGGATCTGATCATTCGCACCTCGGGGGAGCAGCGGCTCTCGGGGTTCCTCATGTGGCAGTCGGCGCACAGCGAGTTCTACTTCTGCGAGGCGCTGTGGCCCGACTTCCGGCGCGTCGACTTCCTGCGCGCCCTGCGCTCGTACGGCAATCGCGAGCGCCGCTACGGCCGCTGAGGCGGCGTCCGGTCGGGTGACCGCGCCGTCGGTTCTGCGCACCGCCCGTTAACGAGCTGAACCGCCAGCCTCGGGGGACGGGCTGGCGGTTCTGTTCGCACGGTGCGGGATTGACCATGGAGGGAGTCAACCCCAAGTTCGGTGGCTCGGGACCAGCGAGCCTGACGTTCGGACCACCGCTGACAACAAAGCTAGCCCCCTTCGGTGCGCGGACTCCAGCCCGGCGAGGGTGTTCGGCACCATCGAACGACGAGGTCGGTACTTTAGTACCACGGCATATGTCGTGCTCACGGGTGGGTTCGGACGCCGCCGGCGCGGTCGGCCGCCGCGTGGGCGTCCGCGGCTTAGGCGGCCTCGGAGTGGAGATGAACATCAGCGAAACTGTCGGCGCGTTGGGTGCAAAGCGGCCCCGGCCTCGGGTTACTGTGCCGCTGTGGACGCCGCCGAGGCGTCCGCTCCGGGAGGCACTCGATCGATGAGACCTGATCCCTTCAGGGATGCTACCGGCTGAACCGACAGGCGAGGCCGGGTGGGTCCCCCCGCGCGGCCCTGAGACAAGAAGGACCGACGTGCTCGATAACCAGACCCAGCTCGTTCCGGACGCCGCCCCCGTCACCGCCCTCGGCCAGCAGACCAAGGTCTACGTGGTCGACACGTCCGTGCTCCTCAGCGACCCGCACGCCCTGCGGTTCTTCGCCGAGCACGAGATCGTGTTGCCGCTCGTCGTCATCAACGAGCTGGAGGCGAAGCGGCATCATCCGGAGCTGGGCTTCGCGGCGCGGACAGCGCTGCGTTTCCTCGACGACCTGCGCGGCCAGCACGGACGCCTTGACCGGCCGCTGCCGGTCAACGACGCGCACGGCACGATCCACGTCGAGCTGAACCACACCGATCCGGAGGTGCTGCCGCCGGGCTTCCGCCTGGGCGACAACGACTCGCGCATCCTGTCCGTCGCGCTGAACTACCGCGCGGAGGGCCGGGACGTCACGCTGGTCACCAAGGACCTCCCGCTGCGCATCAAGGCGGCGTCGGTCGGCCTGGACGCCGAGGAGTACCGCCACGAACTCGTCCGAGAGTCCGGCTGGACCGGCATGGTCGAGCTGGAGTTGAGCGCCGCCGCGATCGACCAGCTCTACGACGAGGGGCAGGTCACGACGGCGGAGGTGCTCGATCTGCCTTGTCACACGGGTGTCGTCGCCCGCGGCGGCGGCTCGACGGCGCTCGGCCGGGTGCACCCCGACAAGACGCTGCGGCTCATCCGGACCGACCGGGACGTCTTCGGCCTCCACGGCCGCTCCGCTGAGCAGCGGGTGGCGCTGGACCTGCTGACCGACCCCAGCGTCGGCATCGTGTCGCTTGGCGGCCGCGCGGGCACGGGCAAGTCGGCGCTGGCGTTGGCGTCCGGGCTCGAGTGCGTGCTGGACAAGTCGCAGCACGACCGCGTGATCGTGTTCCGGCCGCTGTACGCGGTCGGCGGCCAGGAGCTCGGCTACCTGCCCGGCGACCAGCACGAGAAGATGTCGCCCTGGGGCCAGGCCGTGTTCGACGCGCTCGGCTCGATCGCCCACAAGAACGTGGTCGAGGAGGTGCTGGCGCGCGACATGCTCGAGGTGCTGCCGCTCACGCACATCCGCGGGCGCTCGCTGCACAACGCGTTCGTGATCGTCGACGAGGCCCAGTCGCTGGAGCGCAACGTGCTGCTCACGGTGCTCTCGCGCATCGGGCAGAACTCGAAGGTCGTGCTCACGCACGACGTCGCGCAGCGCGACAACCTGCGGGTCGGCCGGCACGACGGGGTCGCGGCGGTCGTCGAGAAGCTCAAGGGCAACCCGCTGTTCGGGCACGTCACCCTGACGCGGTCGGAGCGTTCGCCGATCGCCGCCCTCGTCACTGACCTGCTGGGCGACTACGGGGTGTGACGCCGGGCGATACGGCGGGTCACGCCGGGCGGCGCGCGCGGTAGAGCGCGTAGTCGAACCGGCGTCCGTCGCGCTCGACGGGCACGAGGATCTCCTCGGCGGCGGCGTCCAGCGTGCGGAGCGCTGCCCACAGCGGTGGGCTGGGCGACTCCGACCACACCACGAGGACGCCGCCGGCCGCGAGGCGGCCGGCGAATGCGCCCAGGGCGTCCGCGGAGTAGACGCGCTCGTTCGCGTCGTGGATGAGGAAGCCGGGCCCGTTGTCGACGTCGAGCAGGACGGCGTCCCACGGGCCGCCGCGCGTGGGCGCACTCTCCGGAGACGCCCACGCGGCGATGTCGCCGGCGTGCAGCCGCACGCGCGGGTCGGACGCCACCCGCCCGAGCCGCTCGGTCACGCCGGCGCGCGCCCAGTCGAGCAGCGGCTCGGCCAGGTCGACGACGTCGACGCTCGTCGCGCCGTTGTCGAGCAGCGCCGACGCCGTGTAGCCCAACCCCAACCCGCCGACGAGCACGCGGCCAGGCGGGCGTCCGGCGGCGTCGGCCAGCGCGATCTCGGACGCCGTCTCGACCGAGTCCATCGCGAAGACGCCGTTGACGATCAGCTCGACGACGTTCCCGCGGGAGCGCAGCGCGACCTCGCCCGCGGGCGTGTCGGCCCGCGCGAGCGTGACGGGGGCGTCGTCGGGGGAGCCGGGGTGCATGCGCCCATCGTCGCCGACCCGGCGATGCCCGCTCAACCCGGACGCCGCCACGTAAGGCTTGGACGACCGTGCGAGAATCGCCCGCATGGCCCGCCCCAACCCGCCCGTGATCCACCTGCTCGTCGCGATGGTCGTGGTCCTCGTGCCGGTGTTCCTGATCGTCGCGTGGTTCACCCGGATTCCCGAGCCGCAGCCGAACGTGGTCGACGCTCGTCCGGTGGTCGCGGCCGCCCGGGAGGCCGGCTACCCGGTGCTGGCTCCGGCCGAACTGCCCGACGGCTGGGTCGCCACCCGCGCGCGGTGGACGCCGCGCGGCCAGGCGGGGCTGAACCGCGAGCCCGTGCCCGGCAACACGATCGCGCTCGGGTTCCTCTCGCCGGAGCGGCAGTACTTCGCGATCGACCAGCGGGACGCCCTCCCCGAGCTGCTCGTGCGCGACGTCACCCGCGACGGCCGGGCGGACGGCGAGTCCCGGGTCGGCGACGTGACGTGGACGCGGTACGTCTCGCAGGACCGGCGCACGCGCGCGCTCGTGCGCCTGGACGCCGACCACGCGACGATCGTGAGCGGCGACGTCCGCTACGACCAACTCGAGGCGTTCACGGCGACGCTACGGTGACGAGTCGGTTTCAGGAAAATCTACGGTCGCGTTTGTCTGTTTCTCAGGAGAACTTCGTGAGGTTCGTGGGTGCGACCGAATAGGTCCCCCGCACGGGGGACGCCCCGCGCTGAAGAATCACCGAACGGTGCGTCGATCGGCCGGGAAAGATTGCGAAATGCCCGTTAAATGCGGGAAGCCTCTCACCACCGCGTTGTGGTGAGGGCTTCATCTTCCTTGTTTTCACGGGGATGCGGTGTACCGCACCTTGGGTGGCCAGTACCCCCGTCTTGCCGACGAGGTTACGTGGCGTCGATCACGCCGATGGCGTCGTTCTCCACGGGGTCGATCTCTTGCGGGATCTGGACCGTGTAGAAGTTCAGCATCGCAACACT
Organism: Nigerium sp.; assembly: GCF_039811905.1. Lineage (NCBI taxonomy): Bacteria > Bacillati > Actinomycetota > Actinomycetes > Propionibacteriales > Propionibacteriaceae > Nigerium > Nigerium sp. The sequence goes on from NZ_JBDHZL010000012.1 coordinate 40,593, forward strand.
CCTTGTCAGGCTAGTAGTGGTGGACGGATGGACGGTGACCTGAGGTCAGTTGTTCTCGTCGCTGTCGATGTCGCCGAAGTAGTAGGCCTTGGCCATCGACTCGGCGCCTTCGAGCCACGCGCTGTAGAGCTTGTTGAGGCCCTCGGTGACGAAGTTCATGATGTCTGCCTTCCTGTTTTTCTTCCTGCCGGGTACCTCCCGACACCTCTAATGTAGCCCTAACGACTAAAAATCAAAACAGGGGGCGCCGCTTGTTGCCGTGAAAGTTGCAGTCCTTAATCTGTTCGTAGCTTTTCGGCCTCGGCGATCTTCGCCTTCGCGCCGTCCAGCCAGCGCTGGCAGACGGCCGCCAGCTTCTCGCCCCGCTCCCACAGCTCCAGCGACCGGGAGAGCGGGACGTTGCCCGACTCCAACTCCCGGACGACCTCGGTCAACTGCTCGCGCGCCTTCTCGTAGGTGGGCTCGTCGCTCATGATTCCTCTTCCTCGGGGTCGTGGGGTTCGATGTCGATGACCGCGGCGGCGACCTCGCCGTCGAGCAGCCGGGCGACGATCGTGTCGTCGGGCTCGAGCTGGGTCACCGACGTGACCGTCGAGCCGTCGTCCCTGGTCAGAATGGTGTAGCCGCGCTGCAGCGTGGCACGCGGCGACAGCGCCCGGACCCGGGCCAGCGTGTGCTCCAGCCACGCCTGCTCTCCTCGCACCGCCGCCGCGGCGGCGCGCCGGAGGCGTCCGGTGGCGTCGGTCACGCGCTCGCGAGCGATCTCGACGGACGCCCCCGGGTCGCGCAGCACCGGGCGCGAGCGGACGTCGGCGAGCCAGCGCGCCTCGCGCTCGAGGCGTCCGGCGATCGCCTGGCGGAGGCGCTGCCGGGCCTGCTCCAGGCCCGCGCGCTCGGCCTCGGCGTCCGGCACGACCCGCTTGGCCGCGTCGGTGGGCGTGGAGGCGCGCAGATCGGCCACGAGGTCGAGGATCGGCGTGTCGGACTCGTGGCCGATCGCGCTCACCACCGGCGTGCGCGCCGCGAACACGGCGCGCACGAGCCCTTCGTCGGAGAAGGGCAGCAGATCCTCCAGCGAGCCGCCGCCGCGGGCGACGATGATGACGTCGACCTGCTCGTCTCGATCGAGCGCGCGGAGCGCGTCGGCCACCTGCAGGGCCGCCTTCTCGCCCTGGACGAGCGCGTGCTCGATGCGCAGCACGGCCGCCGGCCACCGGCGCCGGATGTTCTCGACGACGTCGCGCTCAGCCGCCGACCCCTCGGCGGTGACGAGGCCGATCACACGGGGGAGGAACGGCAGCCGCCGCTTCCGCGCCGGGTCGAAGAGCCCCTCGGCCTGCAGGGCGCGCTTGCGCTGCTCGAGGTGCGCCAGCAGGCGCCCCTCCCCGGACGGCCGGATGTCGCGGCACTCGAACGTCAGCGAGCCGGACTTCGGCCACAGCGTCGGCCGCACCCACGCGGCGACGACCGTGCCCTCGGTCAACGGGCCCGCGGCGTCGAGCACCGCGGTGGACGCCGAGATCGTCACCGACACCTCGGCCAGCGTGTCGCGCAGCCGCAGGAAGTGCAGGGACGCCCCGGCCCGCCGCCGGATCTCGATGAGTTGCCCCTCGACCCAGATCGCGTTCGTGCGCTCCACCCAGTCCTTGAGGGCAGCCACCACCGTGCGCAGCGGCTGCGGCTTCTCGGGGGAACTGGTGAGCGGCACGGCGTCCACCCTAGACCGGGCCTCGGACATTCAGCCGTTACAGCACGGGCGTCCCTCGTCGTGCGTCGGCCGCCTTTGGGACTGGGGTTGGGTGCTCTTTAGACTGGCCCGCATGACCAAGAGCGTTGTCGTCGCCGCCCCGCGCGGGTATTGCGCCGGGGTGGACCGGGCCGTCATCACCGTCGAGCGGGCGCTGGAGGCGTACGGGCCGCCGGTGTACGTCCGCAAGCAGATCGTGCACAACCGGCACGTGGTGGAAGATCTGAGCGCGCGCGGCGCCGTCTTCGTCGAGGAGCTGGCCGAGGTGCCCGAGGGTGCGACGGTCGTCTTCTCGGCGCACGGGGTGTCTCCGCAGGTGCACGCGGAGGCGTCCGAGCGGGGGCTGAAGACCATCGACGCGACCTGCCCGCTGGTGACGAAGGTGCACCACGAGGCGAAGCGGTTCGCGAACCAGGGCCAGCAGATCCTGCTCATCGGCCACGCCGGGCACGAGGAGGTCGAGGGCACCACGGGCGAGGCGCCCGAGAACATCATCCTCGTGGAGCACCCCGACGACGTCGCGGGCGTCGAGGTCGCCGACCCGAGCAAGGTCGCGTGGCTGTCGCAGACGACCCTCAGCGTCGACGAAACCTACCAGACGGTGTCGAAGCTGCGCGAGAAGTTCCCCCAGCTCATCGACCCGCCGAGCGACGACATCTGCTACGCGACGCAGAACCGGCAGTCGGCGGTGAAGCAGATCGCCGAGAACGCCGACCTGGTGATCGTGGTCGGCTCGCGCAACTCGTCCAACTCGGTGCGGCTGGTCGAGGTGGCGCTGGAGGCCGGGGCGAAGGCGTCCCATCGGGTCGACAACGCCGGCGAGATCGAGCCCGCGTGGCTCGAGGGGGTGGAGAGGATCGGCGTGACGTCGGGGGCGTCCGTGCCGGACGCGCTTGTGCAGGGCGTGCTGGAGTTCCTGGAGTCGCGGGGTTACCCCGCGGCCGTCGAGGAGCGCCTCACCGAGGAGAACCTCACGTTCGCGCTGCCGCCCGAGCTGCGCAAGGATCTGCGCAAGGCGTCCGCCTGCGACACCCAGTAGCCCACCCGAGTAGCCCACCCGCCGGCCGGCGGGTGACCAGCCCGGACGCCGGTCAGCCGCGCGCCTCGGCGGCAGCCTTCGCCGCGGCCGGGAGCGCGTCGACGATGCGGTTGAGCGCCTCGTCGTCGTGGGCGGCCGACAGGAACCAGGCCTCGAAGACGCTCGGGGGCAGGGCGACCCCGGCGTCCAGCATCGCGTGGAAGAACGGCGGGTAGCGGAACGCCTCCTGCGTCTTCGCCTCGGTGTAGTTCGTCACGCCGACCTCGTCGGCGTTCTCGCCGAAGAACACGCTGAACAGGTTGGACGCCGCCTGCACCCGGTGCGGGACGCCGGCGGCCGCCAGCGCCGCGTGCACCTCGCGCTGCAGTGCCGCGGACGCCTCGTCGACGCGCGCGTACACCGCGTCGTCGGCGAGGGAGAGCGTGGCGATGCCGGCGGCGGTCGCGAGGGGGTTCCCCGACAGCGTGCCGGCCTGGTAGACCGGGCCCACGGGCGCGAGCAGGTCCATGAGGGACGCCGGCCCGCCGAGCGCGGCCAGCGGCATGCCGCCGCCGACCACCTTGCCGAACGTGACGAGGTCGGGGGTGGGCTGGCCGTCGGTGTGGCCCCACCAGCCCGACGGGTGCACCCGGAACCCGGTGAGCACCTCGTCGGAGATCATGAGGGCGCCGTTCTCCCTCGTCAGGCCGCGGATCGCCTCGTTGAACCCGGGCGCCGGGGGCACGACCCCCATGTTCGCCGCCGCGGCCTCGGTGATCACGCAGGCGATCTCGCCCGGGTTCGCTTCGAAGGCGGCGGCGAGCGCGTCGGTGTCGTTGAAGGGGAGCACGATCGTGTCGCCCGCGGACGCCTTCGTCACGCCCGAGCTGCCCGGCAGCCCGGCCGTCGCGACGCCGGAGCCGGCCTCGGCGAGAAGGGCGTCCGAGTGGCCGTGATAGCAGCCGGCGAACTTCACGATCTTGTCGCGCCCGGTGGCCCCGCGGGCCAGCCGGATGGCGGTCATCGTGGCCTCGGTGCCGGTCGACACGAACCGGACCTTCTCGGCGAACGGGACGCGGCCGCGGATCAGCTCTGCCAGTTGCACCTCGGCGGTGGTCGGGGCCCCGAACGACAGGCCGCGGGCGGCCGCCTCGTTGACCCGCGCGACGACCTCGGGGTGCGCGTGCCCGAGCAGGGCGGGGCCCCACGAGCAGACGAGGTCGACGTATTCGCGCCCGTTGATGTCGATGACGTGCGGGCCCTTCGCCGCAGCGAGGAACACCGGCGTCCCCCCGACCGAGCCGAAGGCCCGCACCGGCGAACTCACCCCACCCGGGATCAACTCGCACGCGTGCCGGTACACCTCGTCCATGTCAGCCATGCCGGCCATGCTAGTGCGGCCGGGCCGGTGTCCGTCCCGCGGTCAGCGCGAGAGGGCCGCGGCGACGGCGTCCAGGACGCCGTGGACGAGGGCGGGCGCGGCGATCGAGCCCGTGCGGGCGCGGAGCCAGCCGAAGACGAGGCCCATGGCGAACGTCCAGAGGAACCAGCCCCACTGGAACGGGTTCGCCGGCGCGAGCAGGTGCGAGACGCCGAACAGGGCCGCGCCGATGACGAGCCCCGGGCCGACGTCGGCGCCGAACCAGCGCCAGGGGCGTCCGAAGGCCTCGTCGAGCCGGGTCTGTACGAGGCCGCGGAACAGGAGTTCCTCGCCGATGCCGACGAACACGAGGGCGTACGCGATGCGGGCGGCCGCGGGCACCCCGGCGTGCAGCGCCCAGCCGACGGCCAACGCGGCGAGCAGGATCCCCGCCCAGGCGGCGACCTGGCCGGCCTGAGGGCGGGCGAGGAGGCGTTCCTCACCGACGGCGGTCGTCCGGCGGAGCATGAGCCCGGCCAGCGGCAGGCACGCGAGGAAGCCCGCCCCGAGCACCACCCCACCGACGCCCATCGGGCTCAGCCGCAGGATGCCCACCAGCGGGAACAGCACGCCGCACGCCGGGCCCAGCACGACCAGCGCCATGCACGCCGCCTCCACCCACGCGCGCGGCCGGGCGAGGCCGATGCCGAACTCGCCCGGTCGGCGTCCCCACAGGCGAATGAGCAGCAGGGACGCCGCCTGGAACGCCACGAAGCTGGTGACGAACGGAGCACCGAGCGCGCCGCGCTCGGCGGACGCGACGGTCGCAGGAGCGGACCCGGGATCGGCCGAGGGGAGCGGGACGCGGGCCGACAGCCACAGCAGCGCGAGCGTGACGGCGACGGCGAGGCAGGCGTCGGCGATCGCCCGCGGGCGGGTGGCTCGGGGCAGCGTGGATACGGCGGGGGCGGGGGAGCCGGCCATGGGGGTGGGGCCTTTCGGTGCGACGACAGCCGCACGCTACCGCGACGCACGCTCGCTGCGCCGCGGTATCGCCCTACGCCGGCTCGCGGCCGAGCAGCGCCACGAGCACGTCGAGCCGATCCTCCGACGACGTTTCCACCGGGGCCGCGAAGAGGCCCGGGACGCCGTCGGGGTCGGCCATCGACGCCGCGTAGTGCAGGGCCTCCTCGACGGCGTCGGCCGGCGGGTCGAACACCACGCCTGCGCCCCGCGCCACATCCCACCCGTGGACGACGAGGTCCACCAGCATCTGTTGCGCGTACTCGCCGACCGTGCACGGCCCGAAGCTCATCTGCAGCTCACGGCCCTCGTCGGACGCCTGCGCCCACGCCAGCATCGACCGGGCCACCGCCGCCTTCCAGGACGCCCGCGGGTCGGCCCCGAGGACGTCGCCCTCGTAGGCGTCCCCCACGTCGGCGATCGTGTCGCCGGCCAGCAGCCGCGGCGCCCACAGGTGCTCGCTGGTGAGGTGGTTCAGCACGTCCCGCACGCTCCAGCCCTCGCACGGCGAGGGGTTGCCCCAGGCGTCCTCGGGTACCAGCGCGACGGCCTCGCTGACGGACGCCGCTGCCTCCGGCAGCAGGTCGCGCGCCCGCGACCCCGCCTCCGCGGAGGCGTCCCGCGTCACAGCCGCCCCGCCAACTCGAGCGCCCAGTAGGTCAGCACGATGTCGGCCCCCGCCCGGACGATGCCGGTCACCGACTCGGCGATCGCGCGCTCGCGGTTGATCCAGCCGTGCTCGGCGGCGGCCTCGATCATCGCGTACTCCCCGGACACCTGATAGGCCGCCACCGGCACCGGCGACACCGCGGCCACGTCGGCCACGACGTCGAGGTAGTAGCCGGCGGGCTTCACCATGACCATGTCGGCCCCCTCGTCGATGTCGAGGTTGGCCTCCAGCAGGCCCTCGCGGCGGTTCGCCGGATCCTGCTGGTAGGCGTTGCGGTCGCCCTGGAGCGACGAGCCGACCGCCTCGCGGAACGGCCCGAAGAAGGCCGACGCGTACTTCGCGGAGTACGCCAGCACCGAGGTGTCGTGGAAGCCCGCGTCGTCGAGCGCGGTGCGGATGGCGTGCACCTGGCCGTCCATCATGCCGGACGGCCCGACGACGTGCGCCCCCGCCCGCGCCTGCTCGACGGCCATCTCGCAGTAGAGCGCCAGGGTCGCGTCGTTGTCGACGCGACCGTCGTGGGTCAGAACGCCGCAGTGGCCGTGGTCGGTGAACTCGTCGAGGCACGTGTCGGCCATGACGACGGTCTCGTCGCCCACTTCGGCTTTTACCGCCGCGATGCCGCGGTTCAGGATGCCCTCGGGCGACCTGCCGGCCGAGCCGGCGGCGTCCTTGTCGTCCTCGTTCGGGACGCCGAACAGCATCACGCCGCCCAGCCCGGCCTCGACGGCGCGCGCGGCCTCCGCCTTCAGCGAGTCGATGCTGTGCTGCACGACGCCGGGGAGCGAGGTGATCGGACGCGGCGCGTCCAGCCCGTCGGCGACGAACACCGGCAGCACGAGCTGGCTGGGGCGGACGTGCGTCTCCCGCACGAGCCGGCGCATGGCCGGCGTCGTGCGCAGACGGCGGGGACGGACGACAGGGATCTCCATCAGTGTTCCTTTCCGAGGGCGCGGGTGAGGGCGCCGACGAGGCCCGGGCCGTCTTGCGTCGCGGCGGTCGCCGCGACCTCCAGGCCCAGGTCGGTGGCCGCCGCCGCGCTCGGTTTGCCGAACGCGACGACGCGGGTGCGCTCGGGCGGGGGCCCGAGCAGTTCGAGGACGGCCGAGGCGACCGAGCCGGCCGTGACGACGACGGCGTCGAAGTCGCCGCGCGACCAGGCCCGCGCGACCGCAGCCGGCGCGCGGGAGACGGGGGCGGTGCTGTAGATCGGAATGACCACGACGGTCCAGCCCTTCGCGCGCAGGGCCTCGGCGAGGGCCGGCTTGCTCTGCGCCGAGCCCGGGATCACCACGCGCCCGCTGCCGCTCGGGAAAGCCCGCGCGAGGTCGTCCGCCGAGGCCGACCCCTCGGGGGTCAGGCCGACGCGGAACCCCTCCGCGACCACGGCCGCCCGCGTCGCCGGGCCGACCGCCGCGATCTGAAAGCCGATGTCGCGCAGGTTGAACCCGCTCTCCACCAGGACCTTCAGCGAGTTCGACGACGTCAGCACCAGCCAATCCGCCCCCCGCGGCAGCCGCGGAGGGAACGGCAGCGCCAGCGTCCGCGTCAGCGGCGCGCACGTGACGTCGGCGCCGGCCGCACGCACGGCGTCCGCCAGCGACCCGTCGGCCCGGGGCAGCAGGATGTGCCGGCCCACCAGGTCGGTCGTCGTGCCGGGCGCCCAGAGCGCCTGGTCGTCGTGGAAGTCTTCCAGTTGGGAGTCGCGGCCCTCGCCCAGCGCCGTGACGGACGCCGCCCCCGCCGCCAGCAGCGCGGCGGCCACGCGGCGTCCGAGCTCTTCGGGGCTCGCGGACGCCGGCGTCTCCACCGACGCCTCGGCGCTCGCGTGGCCCGACGCGTCGAGCACGCGAGCCGACAGCGTCGCGGTCGGCCCGGCGACCGTGCACAGGGCGCCCACCGGGGCCGCGCAGCCGGCGCCGAGCTCGGCGAGCACCTGGCGTTCGGCGAGGGCG
>NZ_JBDHZL010000013.1:0-46707 GCF_039811905.1 Nigerium sp.
CGGGGGTCGGTCAGCGGGGCCACCGCGTTGCCCGATCGCGTCTCCGACGCCGCCGGCGTCCTCAGCCGCAGCCTGCTCGCGGGGAGGGTCTGAGCGGCGGCGTCCGCGTCGATCGACCTGCGAGGACGCCATCCGCGGCCGGTGCCGGTGTTGCGGGATGCGGGCGCGACAAGGGACGCGGGCGAGGGCGGGCGCCCATGATGGACCATGCTCTCCGTCGCAGCGCTGCTGGGTTTCTGTCTCGCGGTGACGCCGCTCGTGATCACGCCCGGAGCCAGCTTCACCCTCGTGAGTGCCCGCGGCGTCGCGGGTGACCGGCGCGGGGCGTGGGCGGTCATCACCGGGACCGCGGTGGGCATCGCCACGCACGCGGTGCTCGCCGGTTTCGGGCTGGCGGCGGTGGTCATGCGCTCGGCCCAGCTGTATCAGGGGCTGCGCCTCGTGGGCGCCGCCTACCTCGTCGGACTCGGTGCCACGCTGGTGTGGCGCTCGCTGCGCGCCAAGGAGTCCCTAGCGCCGGAGGAGAAGCCGATTAGCCCCTCGCCGGTCGCCGTCCATCTGCGTCGTTCCTACCTAGCCAACGTGTTGAACGTGAAGGCGGCCTCCGTCTATCTCACTCTGGCCCCGCAATTCCTCCCGGTCGAGTCGGTCGGCGTGGGGCCGATGCTGCTGCTCGCGGCCGTCCATATCGGCGTGATGGTCGTGTGGCTGGGCTTCTGGTCGACCGGATTGACCGCCATCTCCTCGCGGAGGAGCGTCCGGACGTGGACCCGGCGGATCGACCGGGCCGGCGGGGTGATTCTTCTCGCGCTCGGCGTCAGGACGGCCGTCCAGAGCCGGTGAGGCGTCCGCGAAACCGGCGTCCGCGTGGGACTAGGGCGGACAGGGGCGTCCGCTGCGCGAGGGATGACGGCGTCCGTAGACGGACGTCGGGGCCGCGAGAATCGCGGCCCCGACGGGTATTGCCCTGATGTCCCGGCTCAGTAGATGTACACCTGCGAGCCGATGGGGGTGTTCTTGTAAATCCAGCGGGCGCTCTTGTACGAGCCCACGTTCACGCAGCCGTGGCTGGAGCCGGCGTATCCCGCGTTGGCGAAATCGCTGGAGTAGTGGACGTACATGTTCGGGTCGAAGATCACGCTGAGCGGCATCGAGCCGTCGCCGTAGTTGTCCGACGTCGGGCTGACGCGCTTCTTGTAGACCTTGTACAGCCCGTTGGCCGTGCGGAACAGGCGCCACTTGTGCGTCTTCGGGTGCGAGTTGTACCCGCCAGTGCGCACCTTGATGGTCTTTACGACCTTGCCGTCCTTCACGTAGCGCAACTGCTGCGCGCCCTGGTCGACGCACAGGACGACGCCGTCGGCCTTGCATTCCTCAGGCAGCGCGGCCGACCGCGCCGGCTGGTTCGACGCGAGCGCGTACACGGTCGCCTGGTTGGCCGAGCCTGTGGGCTGCAGGTCGCGCGAGTACTGGTAGCGGAGCAGCGCGTTGATCGCCGCCGTCCCGTTCCGGCTGCGCGGCGTGCCGTGGTAGAACGACAGCGCCTTCAGCTCGGTCTGGACGACCTTCGCGCACGTGCCCGTGGTCTTCTTCGTGCTCGTCTTCTTGGACGCCTGCGTGACCGTCGGCGTCGGGGTCGAGGGGGAGGCCGGCTTGGAGGCGTCCGTCCCCGTATCCGCGGCCGCGAACTTCGCGAGGCACGGCGCGAACGTGGCTTGCTGCTCGGCGGTCAGGACCGGAAGCGGCGCCGGGTTCGCGGGCGGCTGCCACGGACGGACGCCGAATGACGGCGTCGCCGAGGGGGTCGGTGCGGCATTGCCGGGGGAGGAGGGGGACGCCGTCGGTGCGGCCGTCGTCGCGGACGACGACGCGGGCGCAGGCGTAACGGACGCCGGGGCGGCGAGGTGTCCCTCGGCGTTCGGCGCCTGGGCGGGCGGGGTCGTTCCGCATGCGGCGAGCAGCGGGACCGCGGCGAGCGCAACGCTCAGTTTCTTAGCAATGTTCAATGGGGTTCCCTTCGAGACATATTGTCCCATATTTCTGTGGAAAGGACGGGTGTCTCGACATCGCGTCGTGCCGCTTTCATCGCCCACTAGGCCACACGCCGCTCACGAGTTTGGGCAACCGGCGGCAACAGGCGTGTGGCCGCCGCGCCGACCCTCCCCAGAGCACGGGCCGCGTCGCGGTGAGGGGTGCCTGACCGACGGCGTCGCGGCGGGCTGGGGGGCAGCGCTATCCTTCCCTCGGAAGCCGTTCTCACGTGCGGATCCGCACGTGCTCTGGAGCTTCAGGTGGCCCGCTCACTTGGCCCGATTCCGAGGCCGGTCGCGGCGCCCTGGAACGTGTGAGGAGATGGTGGTGGGCTCTGACCGGTGGGTGCTCGATCCGTCGTCGCGGCGCGTCGCCCTCGACGTGCTGCGCCGCGGCCCGATCTCACGGGCCGCCCTCGGGCGGGCGCTCGGCCTGTCCTCGGGCAGCCTCACCCGCATCACGAAGCCGATGGTGGCGTCCGGGTTCCTGGTGCAGGGCGCGCCCGTCGGCGCGGCTGCCGGGCGGCCCTCCTTGCCCCTCGACGTCGACGCGAGCGCGGCTCACTTCGTCGGCGTGACCATCGTCGTCGGCCGCATGTACGGCGTGCTCACCGACCTCAAGGGCCACGTCGTGGGCGAAGCGACGCTGGATGGCGACTGGCGCACCAGCGCCGACGCAGTCGCCGCGATCGCCTCGCTGGTGGCCCGGTTCTCCGCGGCGGCTCCGGTGCAGGGCATCGGCGTCACCCTCGGGGCGGCGGTGGATGGCGACGGGTCCGTCCGGGGGGCTGAGTTCCTCGGCTGGCCCACGACGCCGCTGGCCACCTTCATCGCCGAACGCACCGGGATTCCGGCCACGGCCGAGAACGACGTCAACGCCTACGCGGTCGCCGAGCACTGGTTCGGCACGGGGCGCGGTTGTTCGGAGTTCGCCGTCCTGACGATCGGGGCGGGTGTCGGTCTGGGCCTCGTGTGCAACGACCAGTTGGTCGTCGGCCACCACGGGGCGGCAGGCATGATCGGCTTCGCCCGGCTGCCCGACGGGCGCGAGGCGCGGGGGGTCGTCGAGTCGGCGGCGATCGCGCGCCGCGTGTCGGCCGTGCTGGAGCGCCCGGTCGCCTACGGGCAGATCGCCGCGCTCGCGCAGACGGACGCCCGGGTCGCCGCCGTCCTCGACGACGTCGCGGACGCCGTCGGACAGCTCGCCGGCCTCGTCGCGCTCGTCACCTCGCCGGAGCGCCTCCTGATCTCGGGCGACGGCGTCGCGCTGATCGCCGACCGTCGTCACCGCGTCCGGTCGGTCTTCGGCCGGCTGAGCCTCGCCTACGTGACGCCCCCGAGCCTGCATCTCGCCGAGGTCGGCTTCCGCGAGTGGGCGCGCGGGGCGGCCGCTGTCGCGATCCGCCGCCACATGGCGCCCCTCGACTGACGCGAGCGGGGCCGCGCCGACGCGCGACCCCGCTCGGGCGGGAGGGGTGAGGGTCAGTCGTCCTTGTCCTTCGTCACGGTCTTCCCGGACGCCTTCGCGTTGGCGTCGCGGGCCTGCTCGGCGGCCTTCTCGGCCTTCGCGGTGTCACCGAGGACGTCGTAGCGCGGCGTCGGCATGACCGCGTCCTTGCCCTTGACGGACTTCCAGATCGCCTCGTTGAAGGTCTTCTCGTCGATCTGGTCCTCCTTGGTGAGGTTCTGCTGGCCGGAGATCTTGGCCATCGGCGCGTTGGCCCCGTTGACCGCCTGCATGTCGGTGGTCGGCTTGATCGCCTCGTAGGGCCGCATGTTCGGCTTGGTGGTGAACGAGGCGTCCATGGGTGTCGAATAGGCGTCGAACTGCGTCAGCGGTCCGATGCCGGCGAACAGGCCGATCGTGCGGACCATCGACGCGGTGGAGTAGAACGTCGAATCCACCTTGCCCGTCTGGGTGTAGGGGCTGATCGCAAGGGCGATCGTCCGGTGGGCGTCGACGTGGTCGGGGCCGTTTTGGGCGTCGTCTTCGGTGATCAGAATGACCGTGTCTTTCCAGAAGCGGCTGTGGGAGACGGCGTCCACGAGGCGTCCGACCGCGTAGTCGTTGTCGGCGACCATGGCCTGCGGGGTCGGCTTGCCGACCGACGTGCCGGACGTGTGGTCGTTCGGGAAGCGCACGAACTGGACGGTCGGCATCGTCCCGGACGCCTGGTACTTGGCGAAGCTCTTCTGCCACCGGTCGAACCGCGGGGCCAGGCAGGTGGATTTCAGCGCCGTGAACGTGCCCGACGAGTCCGGGCAGGCCAGGTCGTAGCCCTGGTACTGGTGGTCGGTCTTCGCGTTGAGTACCGGGTCGTCGGCGTGGAACTGGTTGTTGTCCGTCCGGCTGACGTAGAAGCCGAAGTTGGCGAAGCTCACCTTGGCCGCGTTGAACCGCTGCCACAGGTAGGAGTTCTTCGGGTCCTGCGCGGCGTTTTCGGGGTCGTTGTTCTCCGACGGGTAGGGGGCCTTGCGTCCGGAGTAGTTGGCCGGCCACATCTGCTCCGCGAACGGGTTGGAGTTGGCCTGCGCGACCCAGTTCCAGCCGTTGGCCGACACTTCGGCGTCCGCGTAGAAGTTGTCGATCGTCGTGAACCGGCGGGCGAGTTCGCGCGTGTTCGGGGCGCTCTCGTCGCCGAACAGGTTGAGCGACGGGTCGCCGTTGCCCTTGCCGAGGCTGCCGAGCACCTGGTCGTAGGTGCGGTTCTCCTTGACGACGTAGATCACGTGCTTGATCGGCGTCGGGTCGCCCGGCTTCTTCGGGACGATCGCCCCGTGCGCCGCGACCCGCGCGTTGTTCTGGTTCACCTGCTCGGTCATCTGGCCGAGCGTCGTGGCGTCCGGCACCGGGAGGGTGCTCAGGGTGCCCTCCATCATCGAACCGGTGTACTTCTGCGGGTCCGTCTTGGCCGACGATTCGGGGTTGGGCATACCGTCGCCGCCGTTCGGGCCGGCGCCGAGGCCCTTCGCGTTCGTGACATGCAGTGTGCCGTCGTCGAACGTGATCGAACTCGGGTACCAGCCGACCGGGATGAGACCGTCGACTTTCCCCCGCTTCACGTCGACGACGGCGACGTCGTTGTTGCCGGAGTTGGTCACGAAGAGCCGTTGGCCGGACGCGTCGAGCGCCAGGTCGGTCGGGTTCGAGCCCACCGGCGACGTGCGCTGCGGGGCGACGCGGATGGTCTTGACCACCGTGGCGGCGGCCGTCCGGATGACGCTGACGGAGTCGGCGTCCCCGTTGGAGACGAACAGCTGCGAGCCGTCGGCCGACAGCGTCATCTTGTTCGGGTGCAGTCCGACGTTGATCGCCTTGCCGACGGCCGGCACGGTGCCCGAGACGTCGACGACGCTGACGGTGTCGCCGCCCTGGTTGGAGACGTACGCCTTCGTGCCGTCCTTCGCCATCGTCACCCAGAAGGGCCGGTGCCCGGCGGCGACCGTCTCGGACTTCCGGGTGGCCGTGTCGGCGAGCGTGACGGCGTTGCCGAGCTGATCGGCGATGAGCAGCTTCTTGCCGTCGGGAGTGAGGGCCAGCCCGGCGGGGAAGAGCGTCACGTTCTTGCCGTCGGGGGACTTGGTCGGGAGGGTGATCGGGGTCGTCTCGGTGAGCTTGGCGCCATCGAAGGCGAACACGCGCACCTTGCTGTTGGCGGCGGCGCTGGCGTAGGCAGTCTTTCCGTCCGGGCTCCACGCGAGGCCCACGTACAGCGACTCGGGCGTCGGGTACTCCAGGGTCTGGACGACCCGGTGGGAGTCCGTGTCGACCAGTTGCAGGCTCTGGACGCCCTGGCCGTTGTTCGTGACCAGCAGGTGCCGGCCGTCGGGATGCATCGCGGAGTTCAGGGGCAGGTTGCCCAGCGTGAGCTGGGTGCCCTCCGGTCGGACCCACTGCCCGATCGGGTTCACTGCGGTGTTGTGGGGGCGCGGACCCGCGGTCTTGGAAGCGACGCCGTACGCGACGCCGCCTCCGACGAGAGCGAGAACCACGAGCCCGGCGGTGAGGGACTTGCCGGATGTTCTCATAGCAATGTAACTACGCCGGAAACCTTCCCTCCGCCCGGCGCCCGGGTGAACGACGGTGGTCGCGTGCCCGAACACCGCTAGTCGGCGCGCAGTTCGACCGCTCGCGTCCCCACGGGGATGCCACCGGACGCCGCCGCGGCGGCTCCGCGGCGTCCCCGATCCCCCGGGGTACTCTGGTCGCCATGTCCGACGCGATCGCCACGTACGAGCGCCGGCGCAACGGCATCCCGGCCGGGCGCCGGGCGTCCGGGCCCTTGTCGAAGCGCATCGTGACGAACCCGTGGCTGTGGGTGTTCCTGGTGTTCACGGCCCTCTACGCCGCCTGCCTGGGGTGGCAGTACGACGTGACGACGCGGCCCATCCAGGTGCCGGGCGGCGAGATCGACGCGATGAACTTCTCGGCGATCAGGCAGGCGGCCGGCCTGGCGTGGCCGACGCTGGCGTTCTGGATCGTGCTGTACCTCGCCCTCGACCGGTTCCGACCGCAGCGGCCGCTGTTCTGGTGGCTCGCGCTCGGCTGGGGTGCCGCGGTGTCGACCGCGGCGTCCATGGTCATCAACACGTGGGCCGCGTCGATGCTGGGCGTTGCCGGCGACGGCGACCCGGTGCAGGCGGCCCGTGCGGCGGTCTTCTCGGCGCCGTTCGTGGAAGAGGCGACGAAGGCGTCCGTGCTGTTCCTGATCGCGATCGCGGTGCGCTACCAGCTCGTCAGCAAGGTGACCGGCGTCGTGCTGGGGGGCCTGTCGGCCGCCGGGTTCGCGTTCACCGAGAACATCATCTACTACGCGCGCGTGATCGTGTTCTCCTCCATGCAGATCGGGGCGGGCGATCCGGAGGAGGCGCTGGCCGAGATCGTCCGGCTGCGCGGCCTGCTGCTCGCCTTCGGGCATCCGCTGTTCACCACGATGACCGCGATCGGCGTGATCGTGGCGGTGCGGACTCACAGCAAGGTCGTCCGGGTGCTGGCGCCGCTGGCGGGCTATCTCGCCGCGGCCCTGCTGCACATGATGTTCAACTTCTTCGCCAGCCAACCGATCGAGCAGTCGCGGTGGGCGTACTTCTTCCTCGCGCTGCCGCTGCTGCTGGCCGTGGCCTTCTACGTGGGGCGCCAGCTGTTCGGCGAGGGCCGGCGGTTGCGCACGCGGCTGGCCGACTACGTCCGGGTGGGCTGGCTGCCCGAGACGGACGCCGAGGTCGCCGGCCGCTGGTGGCTGCGGTTCCGCGCAGGGCTGGTCGCCCTGACCTACGGCTGGGGAACCTTCGTGGCGACTCTGCGTCTGCAGCGCGCGCTGACCGAGCTCGGCTATCTGCGGGACGCGATGGTGCGCGGCATCGTGGACGCCGCCGGCGACCGCCGGGCGCGCGAGCTGATCGACCGGGTGGAGGGGCTGCGCGGCACGGCGATCGACGACCCGCGCGGCAAGCGGCTGAACCTGCCGCGGCTGGGGCGGTTCCGGCCCCGGAGGCGCCGCCGGGTGGCCGAAACGCAACCATTCGCGCCTGTCAACTCCCCGTCGGCACCGGTAGGCTCCTACTCACCCGTTGACCCGCGATGGGGTCCACCGAGCTAGGAGTTCATGCATGGGCGGCAGTCTCGTCGACTCGTTGACCGACCTGCGCGAAGCACTCTCCCGGGCACGATTCCCGCTCAGCCTGCCGGGTTCGGAGCGGGCCGGCAGAGCCGCCCACGACATGGTGGCCCAGCTCAACGACTACATCCTGCCGCGCCTCGATCTGCTGGACGCCCCGCTGCTCGCCGTCATCGGCGGCTCGACCGGCGCCGGCAAGTCGACGTTGGTGAACTCCCTGATCGGGCGCGAGGTGTCGCGCCCGGGCGTCATCCGGCCGACGACGCGGTCTCCGGTTCTGGTGCATCACCCTGACGACCAGGCGTTCTTCGCGTCCGACCGCATCCTGCCGGGGCTCGGCCGCAGTTTCTCGGCGGTGAACGACACCGCGACGCTGCAGTTGGTGGAGGAGCCGAGCCTCCCGCAGGGGCTCGCGCTGCTGGATGCCCCCGACATCGACTCGGTCGTGAAAGAGAACCGGGCGTTGGCGTCGCAGTTGCTGGCCGCCGCCGACCTGTGGCTGTTCGTCACGTCGGCGGCCCGCTACGCCGACGCCGTCCCGTGGGAGTACCTGCGCAGCGCCGCCGAGCGCTCCGCCGCGGTGGCGGTCGTGCTCGACCGCGTGCCGCCGCAGGCGATGCAGGAGGTTCCGGCGCACCTGGGCAGCCTGATGCTCGAGCGCGGGCTGGGGGAGTCGCCGCTGTTCGCGGTCCCGGAGACCGGCGTCGACGCGCGCGGGCTGCTGCCGGACGCCGCGGTCTCCCCGATCCGCGACTGGCTGGCCACGATCGCGCAGGACGAGCGGAGCCGCCAGTCGGTCGTCCTGCAGACCCTCGACGGGGCGATCGCGTCGCTGACGACGCGGGCGCCGGCGGTCGCCGACGGGCTCGACCTGCAGCACGAGGCGCTCGAACAGCTGTGGGCGGACGCCGAGAAAGCCTACGCCGAGGCGGCCCGCACCGTGGGCGTCCAGACGGCGGATGGCACGCTGCTGCGCGGGGAGGTGCTGGCCCGCTGGCAGGACTTCGTCGGCACGGGCGAGTTCATGCGCACCGTGGAGCGGAAGGTCGGCTGGTTGCGCGACCGGGTCGTCCAGATGGTGCGCGGCGAGGCGAAGGAGGCCGACGACGGCAAGCAGGCCGTCCAGTCGGGGCTCGAGGCGCTGATCGTCGCCGAGGGCGAGGCGGCGGCCGAACGCACCGAGACCGCGTGGGTCGGGCAGCCGGCCGGGCGGCAGTTGCTCGCGGGCACGCGGCAGGACCTGTCGCGGGCGTCCGCGGGGTTCGGCGAGAAGGTGGCCCGGGCGATCCGCGACTGGCAGGGGGATGTGCTCGAGCTTGTCAGCGCTGAAGGCGCCGACAAGCGGGCGGGTGCCCGGTTCCTCGCCGCGGGCGTGAACGGCATCGGGCTCGCGCTCATGATCATCGTCTTCGCGTCGACCGGCGGCGTCACGGGGGCCGAGGTCGGTATCGCCGGCGGCACCGTCGTGCTGGCCCAGCGGTTCCTCGAGGCGATCTTCGGCGACGACGCCGTGCGGCGGATGGCGCGGACCGCGAAGGAGCGGCTGGATTCCCGGGTCGAGGCCCTGATGGCCGACGAGTTGGCCCGGTACCGCGCGGCGCTCGACGACGCGGGGGTCGAGGACGGGCAGGCGGCCGACGTCCGGGAGGCGGTGGCCGACCTCGTCGTGCTGCGCGAGAGCGGTGACTTCACCATCGAGTCGTTGAAGCGGCAGCAGCTCGGCGGGGCCGTCCGGGCGCTGGATTCCGCGGGGCCGCGCCCGGTCGACCGGGGCGACCAGGGCAGCGTTCCGCGGCGTGCCCTCCTTCCGGAGGGCGCGGACGGTCCCGAGGGTCCGGGGCGTGAAGCGGGCGCCGACGGCGTCCGCGACGAGGGGCCGGCGCCGGGCGCGGAGCGGCCGGGCGAGGCCCTGCAGGGCGTCGTGCTCGACCCCGACGATCCGCAGCAGGGTAGGCGAGTGGAGACGCGCGATGGCGAGTAGGGCGAACGATCTGGCGGCCCGGCTCGGCTTCCTGGGCGAGGCGGCCGAGTTGAGCCGGGGGCGATCCGACGACGAGCCGGTGGACGCGGCGTCCGCCCTGGTGCGGCGCGCCGGGCGGCGCATGGCGATTTCGGGCGATCACACGGTGATCGCGCTCGCCGGGGCGACGGGGTCGGGCAAGTCGACGACGTTCAACGCGCTCTCGGGTACCCAGTTGGCCACCAGCGGCGTGACGCGGCCGACGACGTCGGACGCCATGGCCGCGGTGTGGGGCGCCGAGCTTCCGACCGAGCTGCTCGACTGGCTGGAGGTGTCGCGGCGGCATCTGATCGCGGCGTCCGGGGGCCCGTTCACCAACCTCGTGTTGCTGGACCTGCCTGACCACGATTCCACCGAGGTGGCCCACCGGGCGACCGTCGACCGTCTCGTGCAGCTCGTCGACATGCTGGTGTGGGTGGTCGATCCGCAAAAGTACGCGGACGCCGCCCTCCACGACCGCTACCTGAAGCCGCTGGCCGACCATGCCGACGTCATGATGATCGTGCTGAACCAGGCGGATCGCCTCACCAGCGAGCAATTGCAGGGCGCGATGACCGACCTGAGGCGGCTGCTCGACTCTGAGGGGCTGCGGGCCACGCCCGTGCACGCGATGTCGGCGATGACCGGCCAGGGCGTCGCCGAGGTGCGGCAGACGCTGGAGAAGGTGGTCGCCGAGAAGACGGCGTCCGCGAAACGCATCTCCGCCGACGTGACGACGGCGGCGTCCGGGTTGGAGGAGACGCTCGGGTCGCAGAAGGTGCCGCAGATCTCCGCCCGCGAGCAGCGCCAGTTGAACGAGGCGACGGCGGTCGCGGCGGGCGTCCCGGTGGTCGTGGACGGGGTGCGGGACGCGGAGCGCTACCGCGGCGTCCTGGCGACCGGGTGGCCGGTGCTCAAGTGGATCACGCGGTTCAAGCCCGACCCGCTGAAGCGGCTGCGGCTCGGCACCGGCGGCGGCCGGCCCGAGCTGGAGGAGGGCTCGCCGGCGCGCACGAGCCTGCCGAAGGCGTCCGGGGTGCAGAAGGCGCGCTTGGACGCCGCCCTCCGCGGCGTGACGGACGCCGCGACCGGCGGGTTGCCGCGGGGCTGGGCGGAAGCCGTCCGGGTGGCCGCGCGCGGCAACGAGCGCGTGCTCGCCGACCGGCTGGACGCCTCGATCGCCTCCGCCGACCTGCGGATGGACCGAGGCCACGCCTGGTGGGGGATCGTGAACGTGCTGCAGTGGTTGCTGTTCGCCGCGGCCGTCGCCGGGCTGCTGTGGCTGCTGCTGCCCGTGGTTCTCGGCTTCTTCCAGTTCCCGCAGCCGCCGACCGTCTACTGGTGGGGCATCCCGGCGCCGACGCTGTTGTTCGGCGGCGGCGTGGTGGGCGGCGTGGCCGTCGCGCTGCTGAGCAGGGTGTTCGTCGAGGTCGGCGCCCGGGCGAAGGCCGGCCAGGCGCGCCGCCTGCTCACCGATCGCATCGCGGAGGTGACGGTGTCCGACGTCGTCGGGCCGGTCCAGGGCGAGCTCGACCGGCTGAAGAAGGCGCGCGAGCTCGTCGCGCGCGCGAAGTAGGACGCCTCGCCCAACCTCCTTTGACAAGGGAGAACGACACCGTCGTTCTCGTGCTGCAACGACGTGCCTGACTCTGGGTGAACGTGCTGCCACGAATGAGGCCCTCGTCCCCACTGTGGTGGGTGAGAGCCCGATCGAGAGAGGACCTGCAGCATGCCCATGGAAACGACCGTCACCATCGCCGGCAACCTCGGCACCGACCCGTCCCTGATGCGCACCGAGAACGGGCCGTCGCGGGCGTACTTCCGCGTGGCCGTCACGCCGCGGGTGCGCCACCCCGAGAAGGGCTGGGTCGACTCGCCCACCACCACCTGGTACTCCGTCACGTGCTGGCGGGCGCTCGCCGACCACGCGAAGGCGAGCCTGCGCAAGGGCGACCCGGTGTTCGTCCACGGGCGCATGCGGTCGGATACGTGGACGGATCAGAACGGGGTCGTCCACGAGACGCTCGCCGTCGAGGCGACGTGCGTGGGCCACGACCTCAGCCGTGGCGTCAGCCGGTTCTTCCGGGCGAGCCAGCCGAGCGAGGAGGCCCCGGTGATGGAGACCGACCGCGAGGCGTCCCTCGCCGAGTCCGAGCAGGCGGTCGTCGAGTTGTCGCGGGAGGAGCTGGAGCGGCTCGAACGCGACGAAGACGACGACCGGCTGCTCGGTGTCGGCTGACCCGGTCCGGAGACGAGGCTGCCCGGCCGGTCAGCGACCGGCCGGGCAGGCGGGGGGAAGGGGGATTCGGTGGGCCGATCAGCCGCGGGTGAGGCGGCGGTGCTTGCTGGCGTGGGGCCGAGCGGCCTCCGCGCCGAGGCGTTCGATCTTGTTGACCTCGTAGTCGGCGAAGTTGCCCTCGAACCAGAACCACTTGGCTTCGTCGTCGGCGTCGCCCTCCCACGCGAGAATGTGGGTGGCCACGCGATCGAGGAACCACCGGTCGTGGGAGATCACCACGGCACAGCCCGGGAACTCGAGCAGCGCGTCTTCCAGCGACTGCAGGGTCTCGACGTCGAGGTCGTTGGTCGGCTCGTCGAGCAGCAGCACGTTGCCGCCCTGCTTCAGCGTGAGCGCGAGGTTCAGCCGGTTCCGCTCGCCGCCCGACAGCACGCCGGCCAGCTTCTGCTGGTCGGGGCCCTTGAAGCCGAACGAGGCGACGTAGGCGCGCGACGGCATCTCGAAGTTCGCGACCTTGATGTGGTCGAGCCCGTCGGAGACGACCTCCCAGACGTTCTTCTTCGGGTCGATGCCGGCGCGGTTCTGGTCGACGTAGCTGAACTCGACGGTCTTGCCGACCTTGAGCTCACCCGAGTCGGGCTTCTCCTCGCCGACGACCATCTTGAACAGCGTCGTCTTGCCGACGCCGTTCGGGCCGATGATGCCGACGATGCCGGCGCGCGGCAGCGAGAAGCTCAGGTCGTCGATGAGCACGCGGTCGCCGAACCCCTTGGTGAGGTGGGAGGCCTCGAGCACGTCGGCGCCGAGCCGCGGGCCCGGGGGGATGTTGATCTCGGCCAGGTCGATCGCGCGGTTGCGCTCGGCCTCCGCCGCCAGCTCTTCGTAGCGGGCGAGGCGGGCCCGGTTCTTCGCCTGGCGGGCCTTCGGGTTGGCGCGCACCCACTCCAGTTCCTTTTCGAGGATCTTGGCGCGCTTGGCGTCCTTCTTGCCCTCGATCTGGAGACGGGAGCGCTTGGTCTCCAGGTACGTGGAGTAGTTGCCCTCGTAGGGGTGCAGGTGGCCGCGGTCGACCTCGCAGATCCACTGGGCGACGTTGTCGAGGAAGTAGCGATCGTGCGTCACGGCGAGCACCGCGCCGGGGTAGCTCTTGAGGTGGCCCTCCAGCCAGTTCACGCTTTCGGCGTCCAGGTGGTTCGTGGGCTCGTCGAGCAGCAGCAGGTCGGGCTGCTGCAGCAGCAGCTTGCAGAGGGCGACGCGGCGCCGCTCGCCGCCCGAGAGTACGTCGACCGGGGTGTCGCCGGGCGGGCACTGGAGGGCGTTCATGGCCTGCTCGAGCTGGCTTTCCAGCTCCCACGCCTGGCGGTGATCGAGCTGCTCCTGCAGCTCGCCCATCTCGGTCATGAGGGCGTCGAAGTCGGCGTCGGGGTCGGCCATCTCCACCCCGACCTCGTTGAACCGGTCGAGCATGCGCTTGGTGTCGGCGACCGCCTCCTCGATGTTCTCCATCACGGTCTTGCCCTCGGTGAGCGGCGGCTCCTGCAGCAGGATGCCGACGGTCGCGTCCTTCTTCAGGGTGGCGTCGCCGTTGTTGGGCTTCTCGAGGCCCGCCATGATCTTGAGCATGGTCGATTTGCCCGCGCCGTTGGGGCCGACGACGCCGATCTTGGCGCCCTCGTAGAACGAGAGCGTGACGTTGTCGAGGATCAGCTTGTCGCCCAACGTCTTGCGGACGTTGTGCATCGTGTACACGAACTCAGGCATGAACCAACCTCAGGTTGTGGTGGGGGAGTGTCAGAAAACGATGCTCAGTATAGGGCGGGCGTCCGCGCGACTCGAACCGGTGGCCCGAGGGGGCCCGGCGCGCGCGGGCGGCCGGCCGCGTCGACCACGGGTGCGGAGCGGCCTCGACCCTGGTCCCCTGCGCGCGCGACCCGAGACGGAGACGGGTGACCCTGCGACGGGTCAGAATCAAGCTCGGTAAGTTTCACTTAACCAATGACCCCAACGATAGGAACCCCCAGATGCGCAAGATGGTGGCCGTTTCGGCCGCAGCCTCCGCCTCCGCCCTCCTGCTCGTCGCAGGCTGCTCCGGCACGACGGGAGGCACCAACCCGGGGCCGGTCTCGGCGGACCCGAAGACGGCCGTGGCGGACGCCTTCACCCAGACCGGCCAGGGCAAAGATTCCACGGTCGCCTTCAAGTTCGACACGACCGAGGCCGACGTGCAGAAGGTCTTCGACGCCATGAACAGCGGCAGCTCGAGCACCCCGAACCCCAGCACCCAGCAGACGATGAAGAGCGTGGCGAAGATCATTCCGCTGACCACGTTCAAGGTCGCCACCCACTCCAACGGCGACAGCCTCAACGCTGAGAAGGACCCGAACAAGATCGACGCCAACGTCAACATCGCCGTCGACGGCAAGCCGATCGAGTTCACCTGGCTCGCGAGCCGTGCGTTCCTGCGCGCTGACGTGCAGGGTCTCGGGCAGGCCACCGGCCTGTTCACCATCGACCAGGTGAAGATGTACACGGCCGATTCGGCGCGCACCATGCCGTGGATCACGCCGCTCGTCGAGGGCAAGTGGGTCGAGGCCGACAGCGCGTCGGTCAAGCAGATGATCCAGAAGGCTCAGGCGTCCGCGGCGCCGTCGGCGAGCCCCAGCATCGACCCGAAGAAGGCCCAGGCGGCGATCCTCGACAACTCCGAGGTCACGAAGGTCAGCGACGGCACGTACAAGGTCGTCACCGACGCCAAGAAGGTCATCCCGGCGCTCGCGGCGATCGACCCGAACGACTCCTTCACCGATCAGAAGGCGCAGGATGCGCTGAAGCAGATCAAGGACGGGGCGAACCTCGACTCGACGGTCACCATCGCCAACGGCAAGGTCACGAAGATCGACGTCGACCTGGCCGACGTGCTCCGCACCTGGCCGCAGAGCACCGACAAGACCGCCCAGGCGCTGGCGCAGGCCGACTTCAAGCTGAACGGCGTTGCCGAGATCAACGAGGACAACCCGAACATCACCGCCCCGCAGCCCGCCGCCACCATCCCGGCGAAGGACCTGCAGGGTCTCACGCAGGGCCGCTGACGCCGGGGCCTCCGGGCCGCCGGCGACATCCTCACCAACGCACGAACCCGCCGGAGCGATCCGGCGGGTTCGTCGCGTCCTGGGCACCCCGGCCCGGGGGCGGGGCGTCAGGCGGTCGCCGCGGGCGTCCGGGAGGGGTGGGCGACGATGAGCTCGGCCAGGCTGAGGGCCTGGCGTCCCCGAAGGTCGCCGACCTGGGTGCGGCAGGAGAAGCCGTCGGCCAAGATGATCGCGTCGGGGCCCGCCGCGTCGATGGCTTTGCCGAGGTCGTGCTCGAAGATCGTCGAGCTGACCTCGAAGTGGCCGTCCTCCATGCCGAAGTTGCCGGCCAGGCCGCAACAGCCGCCCACTCGGACGACGGTGGCGCCCCAGGAACGCAGCAGCCGCTCGTCGGCGTCCCACCCGATGACGGACGCCTGATGGCAGTGGGGCTGCGCGACGACCGTGTGCCCGGACAGGTCGGGCCCGGTGAAGCCGGGCTCGCGATCGAGCAGCTCGGCGAGCGTGCAGGTGTGCCGGGCGACCTCGGCGACGCGCGGGTCGTCGGCGAGCAGATCCAGGGCGTCCGAGCGCCACACCGACAGGCAGCTCGGCTCGGTGCCGACGATCGGGACGCCGCGCGCAGCGTAGGGGTGCAGCACGTCCGTCGCGGCGCGTAGCTCGCGGCGGGCCCCGTCGAGCTGCCCCGTCGAGATCCATGTCAGACCGCAGCAGGCCTTGCGCTCGAGCAGCGTCGGGGCGAAGCCGGCCTCGATCAGCACGGCCGCGACCGCCGCGACGTGGTCGCCGGCGAAGGCGTCCGAGAACGAGTCGACCCACAAGACCACCTCGCGCCCCTCCGGACGTCGACGCGCGACGTCCGCGCGCACCCTCGACCGGTTCGACCCGTGGGCGAACCGGGGCATCGCCTTCCGCCGGGTGTCGAGGCCCGCCGCGCGCTGCGCGATGCCGCGGAGCACGGGCGTCTGCAGCACGAGGTTGCCGAGCCGCGGCAGGACGGCCGGGACGGTCTGCACGAGGCGTCCCCACCGCGGCAGCCAGCCGAGGGCGTAGTGACGCCGGGGGCGCGGCTTGCCCTTGTACGTCTCGTACAGCACCCGCGCCTTGTAGGCGGCCATGTCGGTGCCGGTCGGGCAATCGCGCGCGCAGCCCTTGCACGAGAGGCAGAGATCGAGCGCCTCGTGCACCTCGGGGGCGCTCCACCCGCCGGTGACGAGGGTGCCGTTGATCATCTCCTGCAGCACGTGGGCGCGGCCGCGCGTGGAGTCCTTCTCTTCGCGCGTCGCCTGGAACGACGGGCACATCACCGCGCCCGCCCGCTCGGCGGCCACGCACTTGCCGACGCCGGTGCAACGGTGAACCTGCTCCACGAAGGTCGCGTCGGACGCCCACAGCGGCGACCTGCGCACCTGCGGGGCGCGGAGATCGTCGGTGATGGCCCGCGGACGCACCAGGACGCCGGGGTTCATGAGGTCGTCGGGGTCGAAGATGCCCTTGACCTGGGCGAACAGGTCGATCGCCTCGGGCGAGTACATGACGGGCAGCAGCTCCGACCGCGCGCGCCCGTCGCCGTGCTCGCCCGACATCGAGCCGCCGTAGGACGCCGCCAGATGCGCCGCCTCGGTGATGAACGCCCGGTAGGCGGCCGCACCGTCGGCGTCCATGAGCGGGAAGTCGATGCGGCAGTGCACGCACCCGTCGCCGAAGTGGCCGTACGGCAACCCGTGCAGGCCGTGCCGGGCCAGCAGCGCGTCGAAGTCGCGCAGGTAGGCGCCGAGCCGCTCCGGAGGGACCGCTGAGTCCTCCCAGCCGCCGTAGGCCGGCTTGTCGAGGCTGACACCGGCGAGGCCGGCCCCGTCGGCACGGATCTTCCAGAGCCGCGCGGCCTTCGCCGCGTCCGTGACGACCTCGCCGTCGGCGCACCCGGACGCCCCCAGCAGGCTCTGGGCACGTTCGGTGACCTCGACCGGGTCGTCTCCGGTGACCTCGACGAAGATCCAGCCGTCCCCGGAGGGCAGCGGCGGCACCGCGTCGGAGCCCTGTGCGCGCTCGACGACGTCGACGATGCGCCGGTCCATCCCCTCCACGGCGGTGGGCCGGAACGGCAGGATCGCCGGCATCGCGTCGGCGGCCTCCGGCATCGTGGGGTAGCCGAGCGCGACCATCACCTTGTACGGGTCGTCGGCCACGAGCCGGACGGTCGCCCGCGTGATGACCCCCAGCGTCCCCTCGGTTCCGGCGAAGAACCGGGCGACGTCGAACCCGTTCTCGGGCAGCAGCCACTCCAGGCTCATGCCGGACACCTGCCGCGAGAACCGGCCGAACTCGGTGCGGATCAGCCCGAGGTTGTCGTTCACCAGCCGCCACAGGGCGCTCAGCGTCGGTGAGCTCGACCCGCGCAGGTCCTGCCGCGAATCCAGCGTGAGCCGCTCCCCGGTGCCGGTCACCACGTCGAGCGCGACCACGTTGTCGGAGGCCCGCCCGTACCCCAGCGCCCGCGGCCCGCACGCGTTGTTGCCGATCATGCCGCCGATCGTGCAGCGGTTCGCCGTCGACGGGTCGGGCCCGTACCGCAGCCCGTGCGGCAGCGCTGCGGCGGTGAGCACCGCCTGGACGACGCCCGGCTCGATCTCGGCGACGCGCTCGGCGGCGTCCACGGACCAGATGCGGTGCAGGTGCCGCGACGTGTCCACGATCAGTCCCGGCCCCACGGCGTTGCCGGCGCACGACGTGCCCGCGCCCCTGCTCGTCAGCGGGACGCCGGCCGCACGGGCGGCGTCCACGACCCGGATCAACTCCTCGGTCGTGCGCGGGTGCGCGACGGCCAGTGGCTGCACGCGATAGAGGGAGGCGTCCGACGAGTAGAGGGCCCGCGCGAGGGCGGACTCGTCGATGGTGATCCCAGGCCCTGCCTCCTCGGCGAGGCGTCGCAGTGGTTCGGTCGCTACGTCCTGGGCTGTCACGCCCTCAGTGTGCCACCTCGATGACGGCGCGCATCGCGCGTCCGAGCGCCTCGAAATCGCGCGGATTCACCGCGTCGATGAACGCCTGCCGGACGGAGTCGACGTGCGTCGGCGCCGCCTGCTCGAGCAGGTCGTAGCCCTCGTCGGTGAGCTGCGCGATGACGCCGCGGCGGTCGTCGGCGCACGACTGGCGCTCGATGAGGTGCTTCTTCTCCATGCGGGCCACGGTGTGGGTGAGGCGCGAGCGCGACTGCCGGACGGCCTGCGCCAGCTCGGACATGCGCATGCGGTGCCCCTCCGCCTCGGAGAGGTTCACGAGGATCTCGTACTCGCCCAGATCGAGGTCGAAGGGGCGCAGCGCCGCGTCCAGCTTCGTGTCGATGATGGCCACCGCCGCCAGGAAGTCGCGCCAGACCTCCTGCTGGTCGGAATCCAGCCAGTGGACAGGGGTGAGAACAGACATAACGACATTCTACCACCGGTTGACGGTTCAACCTGTTGCGTTGCGACGGCCGGCGCTGCACAATCCCTAGACTGACCACCTGTGACCCACGCTGACCGAAGGACGACCATGACCGAGCTGGACGAGGTTCTTGCCCAGTGCGCCCCTTCGGTGGGTGCCCTTCTCGACAGGAGGGTCGAGCTGACCCCCGACCGGGAGGCCTACCGCTTCCGGGGGCCCGACGACGCCTGGGTCAGCCTCACCTGGGCGCAGACGAAGGAGGAGGCGACCATCCTGGGTGCCGGGCTGCTCTCGTTGGGCCTCGCCTTCGAGGAGCGCGTGGCCATCGCCTGCTCGACGCGCATGAAGTGGGTGCTGCTCGACCTGGCCGTCAATATGGTCGGCGCCGCGACGACGACCGTCTACCCCAACACGAAGGGGGAGGAGTTCGCCCACATCGTCAACCACTCCGACTCCCGCATCTTCGTCGCGGAGAACGCCGACCAGCTGGCCAAGCTGCACGCGGAGCCGCACGCGGGCGTCCGGCACGTGATCCTGCTCGAGGGCACCGACACGGGCGGCGACGACCGCGTCCTGACGTGGGATGCCCTGCGCGAGCGCGGTAAGGCGCACCTGGCCGAGCAGCCGGGCTGCGTGGCCGAGGCCACCGCGGCCACCGGGCCGGACACGCTGGCCACCCTGATCTACACCTCGGGCACGACGGGCCTGCCGAAGGGCGTCGAGCTCACCCACCAGTGTTGGACGTACGAGGCCGCCGCCGTGGCCCACATGGGGTTCCTCGACGAGACCGACAGCCACCTGCTGTGGCTGCCCTTGTCGCACGTGTTCGGCAAGTGCCTGATCGCCGTCCAGTTGCACATCGGCTTCGCCGCATTCGTCGACGGCAAGATCGACCAGATCGTGAACGGGCTCGGCGAGACGCGCCCGAGCCTCATGTGCGGTGCCCCGCGGATCTTCGAGAAGGTCCGCAACGCGGTGGTGACGGCGTCCCCCAACGGCGGCCTGAAGGGCCGCATCTCGCGCTGGGCGTTCGCCGTGGGCGCCGCGTCCCGGCCGTACCGGCTCGAGGGACGCCCCATGCCGCGCCTGCTCGCCGCGCGCTACGCGCTCGCCGACCGCCTCGTGTTCAGCAAGCTGAAGGCCCGGCTGGGCGGCAACATCCGGTTCCTGGTGTCGGGCAGCGCGAAGTTGAGCCCGCAGGTGCAGCAGTGGTTCTACTCGGCCGGCATCACGATCATCGAGGGCTACGGCATGACGGAGAGCAGCGCGGTGACGTTCCTGAACCCGCCGTCGCGGCCGCGCTTCGGCACCGTCGGGCCCGCCGTGCCCGGGACGGTGGCGCGGGTCGCCGACGACGGGGAGATCCTCGTGAAGGGGCCGGGCGTCATGCGCGGCTACCACAAGGATCCCGAGAAGACCGCCGAGACCCTCGTCGACGGCTGGCTGCACACCGGCGACATCGGCGAGCTGGACGCCGACGGCTACCTCACCATCACCGACCGCAAGAAGGATCTGATGAAGACCTCGGGCGGCAAGTACGTCGCCCCGCAGAAGATCGAGAACGCGGTGGCGGCGAACGTCCCCTACGTGTCGCAGGTCGCGGCGGTGGGGGACGGCCGCAAGTACATCTCGGCTCTCATCACCCTCGATCCCGCCGCGCTGGAGCGGTGGGCCGCGAACCACAAGAAGACCGACCTCAGCTACGCCGAGCTCACGCAGCTGCCCGAGGTGCGCACGTCCATCGACCGCTTCATGGCCCGGGCCAACTCGAAGCTGGAGCGGTGGGAGACGGTGAAGCGCTACGCGATCCTCGACCACGAGTTCAGCGTCGCCGACGGCATCATGACGCCGAACATGAAGGTGCGTCGCGCGCACGTCGCCGATCGGTACGCCGACGTGATCGACTCCCTCTACGACGCCGAGGACTGACCTGACCGTGTTCACCTACGACGTGCCGCTGCGGTGGCTCGATCTCGACGCGCAGGGGCACGTCAACAACGGCAAGCTGGTCGACGTCCTGCAGGAGGCGCGCGTCGCGTTCACCCTGGCCGGGCCCATCGCGCACCTGCTCGGCAACGGCATCATCGTGGTCGGGCACCGGGTGGAGTACCTCCGGGCGGTCGACTTCGCGGCGTCCGTTCTGCGGGTCGAGCTGCAGGTCGGCAAGGTGACGCCGGCGCGGTTCACGCTCGGCTACGAGGTCTTCGCGGACGCCGTGCTCGTCGCGCGGGCGCAGACGGTCTGCTGCCTGTTCGACTTCGAGGCGCAGCGTCCGCATCGGCTGGAGGCCGAGGACCGGGCGTTCCTGTCGTCGTTGAGCACCGAGGTCGTCGAGCTGCCCGATCTCGGGTCCTGGAGCGTCGGCGAGCGCGCTCACGTGACGCCGCTGAACGTGCGCTGGTCGGATCTGGACTCCTACGGTCACGTGAACAACGTCCGGTTCTACGACTACGTGGGGGAGGCCCGCGTCCGGCTGATGGCGGGGCTGCTGCCGGGCCCGTCGATCCGCGGCAACGGGGAGGGGCCCGAGCACACGTGGCTGGTCGCGCGCCAAGACCTCTCCTACCTCGGGCAGCTGGCGTTCACCCTCGAGCAGATCTCCGTCCGGACGGCGATCGCCCGCCTCGGCCGCACCTCGGTCACGCTGGCGCAGACGATTCTGGACGCCTCCGGGCGTCCGGCGAGCGTCTCGACGACCGTCCTCGTGCACGGGGACGCCCACGGGCGCCCCAGCCCCCTTCCCCCCGAGCTGTCGGACGCCGCCGGCCGGTGGCCGGCGGCGTCCCGTCGCTGAGTGGAGCGTCCCCCGGGAGTGCGTTGCGAGGGCGCGGGTGGGCGTCCGCGAGCGCCGTGGGGCGTGTGACGTTTCCCACACCAGGGTGTGGAGAACGTCAGGTAGAAACGCCCACGGGGCTCAGGAGCGGACGTAACCGAAGACGTCCGCGATGAGGTGCAGCGTGGCGGGGGAGTTGTTCTTGGCCGCCACGCGTCCTGAGACGCCGATCTTCGTGATCGCCAGGTTCGGGATCGTCTGGTTCGCCACGAAGTTCAGGTTGGACGCCGTCGGCTCGGCCGTCCCGTTGGGGAAGGCGGTCAGGTTGCCGGCGGCCTTGGGCTGCGTGACGGTCAGGTTCATCACCGGCGCGAGGACGCCGCTCGCCGGCACCCCGCCCCTCCCGGTCACCTGGATCGCGCCGGTGGCGCGGGCGGCCAGCGGCGTCCCGGAGCGCGTGTCGAGGACGCGGGCCGGGTTCAGGGCGACGAACGAGCCGGGGACGGTCGGCGTCCCGGCGCGGTAGTACCCGGCGACGTCGGCGATGAGGTGGCTGGTGCCCTTGGAGTTGTTCTTCAGGTTCACCTGCCCGTTCGAGCCCACCCGCACGACCACGAGGTTCGGGATCGTCTGCCCGCCCACGAAGTTCAGGTTCGACGAGCTGGGCGCGGTGGTTCCGCCCGGGTAGGCGGTGATGTTGCCGGCCGCGCGCGGCTGGGTGACGGTCACGTTCATCACGACCGCCCCGACGCCGCTGGCCGGGACGCCGCCCCGCCCGGCGACCTGCACCCCCCGGACGCCGTTCGCCGGCACCGCCGCGCCCGTCCGGGTGTCGAGGATGCGGGCCGGGTTCAGGGAGGCGAATGTGCCGGCGGCCGTCGGCGTCCCGGAGACGTAGTAGCCGGCCACGTCGGCGATCAGGTGGCTCGATCCGCCGGAGTTGTTGGCGAGCGTCACGCGTCCGCCCGAGCCGAGCCGCACGGTCACGAGGTTCGGGATCGTCTGGCCCGCCACGAAGTTCAGGTTCGACGCGCTCGGCTTGGCCGCGCCGGTCGGGTAGGCCGTGATGTTGCCGGCCGCGGCCGGCTGCGTGACCGTCACGTTCAGCACGACGGCGGCCACCCCGGTCGTCGGAATGCCCCCGCGGCCGGTGACCTGCAGCGTGGCGCTGCTGTTTGGGGCGACCTTGGCGTTGCTCACGCGCGTGTCGAGGATGCGGCGCGGCTCCACCGGCCAGTACGTGCCGGCGGCCGCGGCGGCGGTGATGCCCGACGTCTTCAGCAGCCGGTTCGGCGAGCCGGTCTTGGCATCCGTCACCTTGCCCGTCGTCGCCTGCGCGACCAGGGCGTCCCGGACGGCCGCGGGCGTCGCCGAGCGGTGCCCCTCGAGGTAGAGCGCCGCGGTGCCCGTCACGTGCGGCGCGGCCATCGACGTGCCCGACATCGAGGTGACGCTGGTGTTGTTGCCGTTGTAGGCGGAGGTGATGTCCTCGCCCGGGGCGAACAGGTCGAGGCACGACCCGTAGTTCGAAAAGTCGGCGCGCACGTCCGTCTCCGTCGTCGCGCCCACCGTGATCGCCGCGGGCACGCGGGCGGGAGACTGGTTGCAGGCGAGCCTGCTGTCGTTGCCGGCGGACACGCTGACGCTCACGCCGTCCTTGATGAGGGCCGCCACGGCGGCGTCCAGTTCGGTGGAGATGGAGTCCGCGCCGACGCTCATGTTCGCGACGGCCGGCTGGCCGGCCTGATGCTGGCCGATCACCCAGTCGATACCCGCGATGAACCCGCTGACCGTGCCGCGGTTGTTGCAGTCGAGCACGCGCACCGGCACGAGGCTCACCGACTTCGCGACGCCCACGGTGGCCCCGCCCACCGTGCCGGCGGTGTGGGTGCCGTGGCCGTGGCAGTCGAGCGTGTTGCTGCCGACGTCGGTGACGTACACCCCGGGGAGCACCCGTCCGCCGAACTCGTTGTGGTTGGGGTTGATGCCCGAATCGATCATGTAGGCCGTGACGCCGCGTCCGGAGGGGGTGTACGTGTACGACTTGCTCAGCGGCAGGGACGTCTGATCGATGCGGTCGAGGCCCCACGACGGCGGGTTCGCCTGGGTCGTCGCCGCCCCGCTGATGACGCGGTCGGGGGTGACTTTCGCGACGTCCGGACGCTTCGCCAGCGCGCTCGCCTCGGCCTGGTTCGCCTGGACGATCGCGCCCGAGAACACCCGGTCGAGCGGCCGGACGACATCCGCCCCCACCCGCTCGGCCGTCGCGGCGCCGGCCTTCGACGACGTGCCCGGCTTGAAGGACACGATGTAGGTGTCGCCCACCTCGCTCGCGCCGCCCGCCCCGATGCCCTGGGCTTTGGCGGACGCCTGCGCCGGGGTGTTCGTCCCCGGCGCGTCTGGCTCGGACGCCGCCGGCGCGGCCGCCGGTGCGGACGCCGTCGGGGCCGCGTGGGCGTCCGGTTGCGCGGCCGCCCACGGGGCGAACGCGACGCACGCCGCGAGCAGCGACAGGGCGAGGTGACGGGGGGTTCTGGTCATGAAAGACTCGCTTCACCGGAGGTCGGGACCGCACGAACGTAGCAAAAGGGTGCGGTCATAGCGTGGAATCTAGAGCAATACGGACGTTATGTCGCCAAATATCGGCGCTACCGTAGTGCGGGTGAACGATCAATACCCCCCGACGCACCGCTGCGCGGTGCTCGGCTCCCCGATCAAGCATTCCCTGTCGCCGCTGCTGCACACGACGGCTTACGAGCAGCTCGGGCTCACCGGCTGGCGCTACGACCGCTTCGAGGTCAACGAAGACACCCTCGGCGACTTCCTCGCCCAGTGCGGCCCCGAGTGGGTCGGCCTCTCCTGCACGGCCCCGCTGAAGGAGAAGCTGCTGCAGTACGGGGACGCCAGCGAGCGCGCCACGCTGCTGCAGTCCGGCAACACCTACCTGTTCGACCACGAGGGCGGGAACCCGCGCATCGAGAACACCGACGTCATCGGCATGGTGCGGGCGCTGGGTTGGTTCGGCATCACGTCGGCGTCCCGGGGTGCGATCCTCGGCAACGGTCCGACGGCGCGCAGTTCCTTGCTCGTGCTGTCCGATCTGGGGGTCACCGACGTCGTCGTCCTGGCCCGCAACGCCGACCGGGCGACGGCGAGCCTCAGCGACTTGGCCGTCCGGCTGGGGCAGCGGCTCGAGGTGCGTTCCCTGGAGGATGACGCGGCCGGCGCCGACGTCACGATCAACTGCATCCCCGCCGAGCTGCCCGACGAGACGATCCGGCGCGTCGCCGGCTCCTCCGGCGCGATCTTCGACCTCGTCTACAGCCTCGGCCCGTCGCGGCTGGTGGCGGCCGCGTCCGACGCCGGCATCCCGGGGCTCGACGGCCTCGACCTGCTGGTCGGCCAGGCCATCGACCAGATCCAGCTCATGACCGGCCTCGACCCCGACACCGACCTGCTGCGGCGCGTCTGCCGCGAGGAGGTCGCGGCCGCCGCCCACTGAGCGGCGTCCGATCCACGAGAACGACAAGAACCCCGGGAGGCCGAGCCTCCCGGGGTTCTGCGCGCCGCGGCGTCCTCAGAAGCGGTTCTCGCCCCCGGACGCCTGCGCCGGGCGCTGCTCGGACGCCTCCGGCAGCGAGCCGGCGGCGGCATCGGACGTCGCCTGGCCGGTGTACTTCGCCAGCAGCTGCGCGAGGTCGACGCCGGTGGTGTTCTTCAGCATCTCCATCACCTCGACCATGTTGCTGTTGACCTGGCGCGGCAGTTGGCTCACCCCGTCGGTGCTGACCACGGTGAGCTTGTCGATGGACGACAGCGGCGCCGCGATCTCGCGGGCCATCTGCGGCAGCACCGAGACGAGCATCTCGAGCACGGCGGCCTCGTTGTACCGGGCGTAGGCGTCGGCGCGCTTGTTCATCGCCTCGGCCTCGGCCTGGCCGGTCGCGAGGATCGCGGCGGCCTTCGCGTCGCCCTCGGCCTTCACGGCGTCCGCCTCGGCGGTACGGCGGGCACGCTCGGCCTCGCCGCGCTTGGCGCCCTCGATGGCCTCGGCCTCGGCCAGGGCCGCGCGGCGGGACTTGTCGCCCTCGCCGGTGAGCCGGGACTTCTCGGCGTCCGCCTCGGCGGCGGCGATGGAGGCCGCCTTGCGGGCCTCGGCTTCGAGGATCGCGGACTGGCGCCGCGCCTGGGCCTCGGTCTCGACGCGGTAGCGCTCGGCGTCCGCCGGCTTGCGGACCTCGGTGTCGAGCTGCCGGTCCTTCAGCGCGGCCTGCCGGACGGCCACCTTCTCCTGCTCGGTGAGGATCGCCTGGTCGCGGTCGGCCTGCGCGAGCGGGCCGGACGCCGCCGCCTTGGCGGACGCGGCGTCCGTCTCGGACTTGATCTCGGCCTGTCGCAGCATCAGCTCGCGCTGGCTGAGCGCGATCTGCTGCTCGGCGGCGAGGCGGGACTGCTCGGCGGCCTGCCGCGCGTTCGCCTCGGCGATCGCGGCGATCTGGCCGACGCGGGCGGCCTCGGGGCGCCCGAGGTCGGAGAGGTAGCTGCCGTCGTCGGTGATGTCTTGAATCTGGAAGGTGTCGAGCAGCAGGCCCTGGCCGGTGAGCGCGGCCTCGGACTCGTCGGCGACGCGCTGAGCGAACGCCGCCCGGTCGCGGATGATCTGCTCGACCGACAGAGAGCCGACGATCGAGCGCAGGGCGCCGGCGAGCACCTCCTGCGTGAAGGTCTCGACCTCCTCCTGCTGGGTCAGGAACCGTTGCGCGGCGGCTCGGATCTGATCCTCGTTGCCGCCGACCTTCACGATCGCGACGCCGTCGAGGTTCAGCTTCACGCCCTGCCCGGAGACCGCCCCGCGGATCTGCACCGGGATGCGGCGGCTGGACAGGTCGAGCACGTGCAGCCGCTGCACGAACGGCACGACGAACACGCCGCCGCCCATCACGACCTTCTGGCCCGACAGGTCTTGGGAGACCTCGCCGGTTTCGAGGTTCTTCACCTCCTTCCCCTTGCGGCCGGTGATGATGTACGCCTCGTTCGGCCCGGCGACCTTGTACCGCGTGACGACCAACAGGCCGAGCAGCACGAGCAGGACGACGATGCCGATGATGGCGATCAGCGTGGGGGTCATGGCGATCCCTTCATGGGTGGTGGGGTGGGTGGGTGTGCGGGGTGGGGTCGGTCTGAGGTGGATCGAGGGTCAGGACGCCGCGTCGCCCCGGGTGGGCTGGACGCGGACGCTGGTGGCGGTGAGGGTCTCGACGATCCACACCTCGGTGCCGGAGGCGATGGGCTGGTCGGCCTTGGCGTTGAGCTTCGTCAACTGGCCGGTGCCCTGGACGCGGATCTCGCCGTAGCCGCCCTCGGGGATGGCGTTGATCACGACGCCGGTGCGGCCGAGCAGCTGCTGCGAGCGCGGGGCAGCCCCGCTCGACGCATGCCGGAGTTTCAGCGTGAGCCAGCCGGTGGCCGCCCCGACCGCGGTGCCGGACGCCGCGCCCACGGCCACGGACAGCGGGACGCTGCCGGTCGCGTCGAGCACGATCGCCCCGACGAAGCCGAGCGCGCCGAGGAACGCGGCCAGGCCGGCGCCGGTCAGCCAGTCGCCCGCGTCGATCGCGCTGAGGACGCCCTCGACGTGGTCGCCGATCACGAGTGAGATCAGGAGCAGCACGATCCCGACGGCCCCGATGCCCAGAAAGATCGTCACGGAATCGCCCCCTTCGTGGCGCTCATCCTACTGGGCGCCGGGCCGCGCGGGGCGTCCGGGTGGCGCACGCCACCCCGTGGTTCAGTCGCTCTCGGCGGCCAACTGCTCGAGGCGTCCCTCGCGGTCGACGCGGCTGGCGCGCAGCCGCGACCAGATCACCGCGCCGAAGGCGATGAGCATGGCGCCGGTGGCGATCGCGATCCGGACGACGTGGTTGGCCCCCGCGCCCACCGACAGCGCGACGATCGCCGGGGCGATGAGCACGGCGACGAGGTTCATCACCTTGATGAGCGGGTTGATCGCGGGGCCCGCCGTGTCTTTGAACGGGTCGCCGACGGTGTCGCCGATGACGGTCGCCGCGTGGGCGTCCGAGCCGCTGCCGCCGTGGAGGCCGTCTTCGACCAGCTTCTTCGCGTTGTCCCACGTGCCGCCCGAGTTCGCCAGGAACACGGCCATCAGGACGCCCGCGGCGATCGCCCCGCCGAGGAAGCCCGCCAGCGGCCCCACGCCCAGCCCGAAGCCGACGGCGATCGGCGCCGAGACGGCCAGCAGGCCCGGCGTCGCGAGCTCGCGCAGGGAGTCGCGGGTGCAGATGTCGACGACGCGGCCGTACTCGGGGCGCGCCTCGCCGGTCACGATGCCGGGGATCTCGGCGAACTGCCGCCGCACCTCGAACACGATGGCCCCGGCCGCCCGGGTCACGGCGTCGATCGCGAGCCCGGCGAACAGGAACACCGTGGCCGCGCCGAGCATCACGCCGACGAGGGTGACCGGGGAGACGATCTGGTAGCTGAGCATCGACGCGACGAGCCCCGGGACGTCCGCCCGATCGGTCACCTGGGCCAGCGCCGTGTTCACGCCGTCGGTGTACGACCCGAACAGCGACGTCGCGGCCAGCACGGCCGTCGCGATCGCGATGCCCTTGGTGATGGCCTTCGTGGTGTTGCCGTCGGCGTCCAAGGCCGTCAGGACGGCCTCGCCGTCGGCGTCCACGTCGTGGCTCATCACCGCGATGCCCTGGGCGTTGTCGCTGATGGGGCCGAAGGTGTCCATGGCGACGATCACGCCGACGGTCGTCAGCAGCCCGCAACCCGCGAGCGCGATCATGAACAGGCTGAGCAGGATCGAGCCGCCCGACAGCAGGAACACCCCGCAGATCGCCGCGGCGATCACGCCGGTCGTGTAGACGGCCGACTCGAACCCGACGCCGACGCCCGACAGGACGACGGTCGCGGGGCCGGTGAGCGACGTCCGGGCGACGTGGAGCGTGGGGCGCGAATCGGTGCCGGTGAAGTAGCCGGTCAGCCAGAGGATCACTCCGGCCAGCACCACGCCGATCACCACGGACGCCGACGCCAGCAAGCGCGGATCGCCGGGGGTGCCGGCGAGGTCGGCCGGGACGCCGGGGAGGGCCGCGAACGTCGCCGGCAGGTAGGCGTAGGCCGCGGCGATGGCCAGGACGGCCGCCACGGCGGCCGAGATGTAGAAGCCGCGGTTGATGGCCGACAGCGCGGACTCCTGCCCGCGCACGCGGGTGATCAGGACGCCGAGCGCGGCGGTCAGCGCGCCGATCGCCGGCACGATCAGGGGGAACACGAGGCCCTGCTCGCCGAAGACGGCGCGGCCCAGGATGAGGGCCGCGACCAGCGTCACCGCGTAGCTCTCGAAGAGGTCGGCCGCCATGCCGGCGCAGTCGCCGACGTTGTCGCCCACGTTGTCGGCGATGGTGGCGGCGTTGCGCGGGTCGTCCTCGGGGATGCTCTGCTCGACTTTCCCGACCAGGTCGGCGCCCACGTCGGCCGCCTTCGTGAAGATGCCGCCGCCGACGCGCATGAACATCGCCAGCATCGCGGCGCCGAACCCGAAGCCCTCCAGCACGACGGGCGCCTGCTCGCGGTAGAGCAGCACGACCCCGGCTGCCCCGAGCAGCCCCAGCCCCACCACGCTCATCCCGACCACGCCCCCGGTGCGGAAGGCGATGGACGCGCCGCGGGCGCGTCCATCGTCGTCGCGGGCCGCGGCGGCCACCCGGACGTTCGCCCGCACGGCCAGCCACATGCCCAGGTAGCCGATGGCGGCGGAGAACCCGGCGCCGAGAAGGAAGAACACCGAGCGGCCCACCCGGACGCCCACGTCGCCCGGCAGCAGGAACAGCAGCCCGAACGCCAGCAGCGCGAAGATGCCGAGGGTGCGGAACTGCCGGTTCAGGTACGCGGCCGCGCCCTCCTGGACGGCCTTGGCGATCGCCTGCATCCGCACCGTTCCCTCGCGGGCGGCGAGCACCTGCCGCGTGAGCACCAGCGCGTACGCGAGGCACGCGAGCGCCACCGCCGCGATCACCCACACGATGGTGAGACCGGTCGTGCCGTCTTCCAGCATTCGTCCTCCTCCGTGCCCGCTCGTGGCGGATACGCGCGTGTCGTCGTCGGGTCGGTTGTCCGGCGGTGCCTGGAGTCTAAGGGCGTCCGAGCGCGATTGGCAGCAGGCGTCCCCGCTCGCCCTCGGCGCCCAGGGACGCCGCGCGCCCCGGGCGGTTCGCCCGGGGCCCGCGGTGGTAGGGCTCAGTCCTCCTGGATCTCGCTGCGGTCGCCGGACCACACCGTGTGGAACGTGCCCGGCTTGTCGACGCGCTTGTACGTGTGCGAGCCGAAGAAGTCGCGCAGGCCCTGGGTGAGGGCGGCGTTGGTCCGCGGCGCGCGGACCATGTCGTAGTACGACAGCGCGGCGGCGAACCCGGGCACCGGGACGCCGGCCCGCGTCGCCTCGACGATGACCGAGCGCCAGGCGTCCTGGGCGTCGGCCAGGCCCTGCTTGATCGACGGCGCCTCCAGCAGCGTGGTGAGGTGGTTGGCCGCGTACTCGTTGCTGATGCGGTCGAGCAGCTTCGCGCGGATGATGCAGCCGGCCCGCCAGATCTTGGCGCAGTCGCCCACGTTGATCTCCCAGCCGTACTCCTGGGCGGCGACCCGGATCAGGTCGAGCCCCTGGGCGTAGGCGATCACCTTCGCGCACCACAGGGCGCCCGCGATCTGGTCGATGAAGGCCTGGCGATCCTCGACCGTGATGCCGCCCGCGGGGTCGGGTCCGGCGAGATCGGCGCCCTGGGCGGCCTCCCGCAACTCGGGGGACGACGACGTGGCGCGCGCGTACACCGACTCGGCGATCGTCGACGTCGGGACGCCCAGGTTCATCGACTCCTGCACCGTCCACGTGCCGGTGCCCTTCATGCCGGCGGCGTCCGTGATGATGTCGACGAGCGGCTTGCCGGTCTCGGCGTCCACCTGGCGGAGCACCTCGGAGGTGATCTCGATCAGGTACGAGTCGAGGTCGCCCGTGTTCCACTGGGCGAAGATGTCGGCGGCCTCGGCGGCGGACACGCCGATGCCCTTGAGCAACTCGTACGCCTCGCCGATGAACTGCATGTCGGCGTACTCGATCCCGTTGTGCACCATCTTCACGAAGTGGCCGGCGCCGTCGGTGCCGATCCACGTGCAGCACGGCTCGCCGTTGTACTGGGCCGAGATCTTCTCCAGGATCGGGCCGACGTGGGTGTAGGAGTCCTTCGGGCCGCCCGGCATCATGGACGGGCCCTTGAGCGCCCCCTCCTCGCCGCCGGAGATGCCGCAGCCGATGAAGTTGAGGTTCAGCTCGCGGAGCTTGGCCTCGCGCCGGCGGGTGTCCTGGAAGAACGAGTTGCCGCCGTCGATGAGGATGTCGCCGTGCTCGAGCAGGGGGGCGATCTCGTCGATCACCGCGTCCGTGCCGGCGCCGGCCTTGACCATCATCACGATGCGGCGGGGCTTCTTGAGCGAGGCGATGAAGTCCTCGATGGTCTCCGACGGCACGAAGTCGCCCTCGTGGCCGTGCTCGTCCATGACCGTCTTGGTCTTCGCGTAGGTGCGGTTGAAGATCGCGGTGGTGAAGCCCTTGCTGGCCATGTTGCGCGCCAGGTTCGACCCCATCACCGCCATGCCCACCACGCCGATGTCGGCGGTTCCGGTCTGCTGATCGTCAGTCATGTCTCCCTCTTTCATCGGACTTTCGTCGGAGTTCGTCGTGCTCGCGGCCGGGCGCGTTCCTGCTCGCGACGGCCGTGTCGGGTGGTTCGCGTGCCATTCGACCAGACCGAGCCGCTTTCACGCGAGAGATTGCCACGAAGTGCCTCCGGTTGGGAGAAAGGCTCGTCCGGAGGCAACCGTGTGCATCTTCGCCGGGTTCTTGCGGACGATCGCTCATCCCGGGTGAGAATGACCGCATGACACCGTCGTTGACCCTTCACCCGGATCGGCTCTTCCCGGCCGAGCGCGCCACCCGCGACATCGCCAGGTCGCTGTACGAGCAGGTCAAAGACCTCCCGATCATCTCGCCGCACGGCCACGTGCCCCCCGCTTGGATCGCGGACGACATCCCCTTCTCCGACCCGATGAGCCTCTTCCTCAGCCCCGACCACTACATCAACCGCATTCTCCACGGCCAGGGCGTCGACCTGGCCGACCTCGGCGTCCCGCCGGGCCGGGACGACGTCACGCCCGAGCAGGCGCGCGAGGCGTGGCGGATCTTCTGCACGCACTGGTACCTCTTCCGCGGCACCCCGATGAAGTACTGGATGGAGAGCCAGCTGGTCGACGTGTTCGGGATCGGCGTCCGTCCGTCGGCGGAGACCGCCGACCAGATCTATGACGAGGTGGCGGCCAAGCTGGCGACGCCCGAGTTCCGGCCGCGCGCGCTCATGGACCGTTTCGATATCGCTTTCATGGCCACCACCGACGACCCGTGCGACGACCTGCGCTTCCATCAGCAGCTCGCCGGCGACTCCTCGTTCCACCGCCAGGTGCGGCCGACGTTCCGTCCGGACCGCTACCTGGAGTCGGGGCGTCCGGACTGGGTCGCGAACGTCGACCGGCTCGCCGAGGTGAGCGGCGTCGCCACCGACACCTTCAGCGGCTGGATCGCCGCGATGGAGAACCGGCGCGCCTACTTCAAGGCGAACGGCGCGGTGTCGGCCGACCATTCGCATCCCGACCTCGGGACCCAGCCGCTCTCGCGCGTGGACGCCGAGCGTCTCTACAAGCAGGCCCGCACCGGCAAGATCGGCGTGGAGGAGGCGGCGTCCCTGCGCCGCACGATGCTGTTCGAGATGGCCCGCATGGCCAGCGAGGACGGCCTCGTCATGACCCTGCACCCGGCCGTGTTCCGCGACCACCACACCGAGACGTTCGAGCGGTTCGGGCCCGACGTCGGCGGCGACCTCCCGATCGCGGTCGAATGCGTCCGGGCGCTGCGCCCGCTGCTGAACGCTTTCGGGACCAACCCGAACTTCCGCCTGGTCGTCTTCACCATGGACGAGACCGCCTACGGGCGCGAGCTGGGCCCGCTGGCCGCGTTCTACCCGTCGATGTACGTCGGCGTCCCGTGGTGGTTCATCGACGCCCCCGACTCGATCAAGCGGTTCCGGCGCGCGGTGACCGAGTACGGGACGTTCTACAAGACGTCCGGGTTCATCGACGACACGCGGGCGTTCCTGTCGATCCCGGCGCGGCACGACATGTCGCGGCGCCTCGACTGCGTCCACCTGGCCGATTTGGTCGCCGAGCACCGCCTCGAGATGGACGAGGCGTCCGAGGTCGCCCACTCCCTGGTCTCCGATATCCCGCGCCACGTGTTCAACGTCCCCGCCTGACGTTTCTACCTGACGTTCTCCACCCCAGAGGGTGGAGAACGTCACACGGCTATCCACCGCCCGTCCGGACGCCGCCGGCGTCCGGACGCCGACGCTGACCGCGGCAGGGTCGGGGGAGGGGCGGCGCGCCCGAGGGCCGCCCGCGTCCGGCTCATACACGTTGCAACAAGTTGCCGTCGGGCCTAGGCTCCCTGGGGTGGGCAGAGCAGCGGACGGATCGGGATCCGACGCGACGATCTATGACGTAGCCAAGGTCGCCGGCGTTAGTCCCTCCACCGTGTCCCGCGCGTTCTCGCGTCCCGGTCGGGTGTCGGCGCAGACCGCCGAGAAGATCCGCAAGGTCGCCGACGAGCTCGGCTACCGCAGCCGCGAGATCACCCACCCGACGTCGCGCAACACCTCCAAGATCCTCGGCCTGGCGGTCACGGACATCACGAACCCGTTCAACTTCCGGGTGATCCGCGGCTGTCAGGCGGCGGCGTCCGAGGCCGGGTTCCTGGTGTCGCTGACCGATTCCCAAGAGTCGGAGAAGCTCGAGCGCGAGATGCTGCACCGCGCGCTGCCGCTGCTCGACGGGCTCGTCATCGCGAGCTCGCGCCTCTCCGACACCGAGCTCCGCACGATCGCGAAGTCGCTGCCCGTCGTCGTGCTCAACCGCCGCGTCGCGGGGCTGCAGAGCTTCGTCCCCGACATGGCGGCCGGCATCCGCCGGGCCGCCGAGCACCTGCTGACGTTCGGCCATCGCAACATCACCTACCTGGCCGGGCCGGAGGCGTCCTGGGCGGACGGGGTGCGCTGGCGCACCGTCCGCGACGCGGCGCGCGACCTGGGTTTCACCGAGCATCGCGTCGGTCCGTTCGCCCCGACGATCGCGGGCGGCCGCGCCGCCGGCGAGGTGATCGCCGCGCGCCGGCTCAAGGCCGTGATCTGCTTCAACGACCTCATGGCGATCGGGCTGATGCGGGCCCTGTCCGACCGGGGGCTCTCCGTGCCCGGCGACGTGAGCGTCATCGGCTTCGACAACATCTTCGCCTCGGCGATCGTCGCGCCCGGGCTCACCACCGTGGCCGCGCCGCTGACGATGCTCGGCGACGCCGCGATCCGCTACGTGATCTCGCAGTTGGGCCCGTCGAAGCAGGCGTCCTCGGGGCCGGTCACGGTTCCGGTGCGGCTGGTCGTGCGGGCGTCCACCGGCCCGGTGTCGGCGGGCCGCTGAGCGGCGTCCGCCCGCGACCCGCCCGGACGCCTACCGCTCAGACTTCAGCCGGTGCAGGATCTCGCCGGCGTTCGGCTGCACCGTCACGTCGGGGTCGGCCTCCCATCGCTCCAGGTTGATCTTCTTCGGGTCGAGGTAGCCGAGGTTCACCCGCTCGCACACGTCGGGCGGGATCTGCGTGGCGAGCGTCACCTTGATCCGGTTGTGCTCGACGCCCGTCTCGGGGTCGTACGTGCCCGCGCCGCGCACGTGCGTCGAGTGCGCCAGGACGCCCTTCGGCACGTCGGCGAACTTCTCCCACTGCTTCGTGAAGTACTCGATGCAGTGGTAGCCGATGTCGTAGATCTCGGGGTGCGTCTCGGAGATCTCGGTGACGTGCGGGGCGTAGATCACGACCTCGCCGCCGTCGGCCATCGCCGGCTGGGTCTTGTAGCAGCCCTTCGCGGCGGTCCAGATGTCGTCGTAGCGCGTCGGCATCATCGCGAGCACCCGCGTGAACGGCTCGTCGACGTAGACGATGTGGCTCTCGGCGGCCACGTCGGCGGCGGCCGCCCACGACTCCTCGCTCGTGCCGAAGGCCGCGAACTCCAACTCCCCGGACCCCGACTGCACCACCATCGACACCGCCAGCCGCGCGCCCGGGATCATCTCCGACCCCGCGTTGATGATCGCCCGCACCGGCGTGACGCCGCGCTTGCCGATCATGTCCTCCACGCCCGTCAGGGCGCCCACCCAGTGCGACAGGTCGATCGCCTCGTGGGTCGCGCAGCCCGGGATGAAGTACTTGTTGCCCCCGGAGATGCCGACGACCTCGTGCGGGAACACCGGCCCGAGCACGATGTTGACGTCGGCCTCGACCACGTACCGGTTGATCTCCACGTCGACCGACTGCTCCATCGCGCCGTTCGACAGCTCCTTGATCTGCTCGGCGGTCAGCGTGCCGACGCGCACGATCTGCTCGGGATCGGCCCACTCGTGGTTCACGATCGGCATGCCCGGGTACGCGGCGTCCAGCTCGCCCGGGTCGACGCCGAACCAGCGCTCGATCTCGTCGGGCTCCATGTAGGAGTGTGTGCCGAGGGCGATCACGCAGCGCAGCGATGCGACGCGGTCGATCAGATGCCGGTGCACCGTGCTCACGATGAGCGGCAGCGGGCAACTGCGGGTGGCGTCGGGGACGATCAGCACGACGTTCTTGCCGTCGACGTCGAGCCCGGCGAAGCTCTCCGCGACGAACCGGTC
Organism: Nigerium sp.; assembly: GCF_039811905.1. NCBI lineage: Bacteria > Bacillati > Actinomycetota > Actinomycetes > Propionibacteriales > Propionibacteriaceae > Nigerium > Nigerium sp. The sequence goes on from NZ_JBDHZL010000013.1 coordinate 35,020, forward strand.
CAGCTCCGCGTCGGTGACGCGGTCGTTCGGGCCGCCGACGGTGGCGACGGGCGGATGAATCGTGGTCACGGCTGCTCCTCGGGTCGCGGCGAGCTTGGGGTCTCAGCATAGGTGCCCGCGCCGCGGCTCCCCCAGAGGGAGCCGCCCTTTTCGCGACGGACGCCTCAGGGCCGGGCGGCCGCGGCGTCCGTCCCGATCCGACGCCGGCCGCGGGCGGCGGCCATGGCCCGGGAGGCGCCCCACACCACGACGAACAGGCCGGCCGCACCGAAGGCGTCCAGGATGGAGTGTTGCTTCAGGAAGCAGGTGGACGCCGCGATCAGGGCGCACAGCGCCCAGGCGGCCACACGCACCCACGCGCGCCTGACGTACCTGCTCGTCGCCAGGCAGTGCGCGACGACGATCGACGTGTAGACGTGCAGGCTCGGGAACACGTTGCTCGGGTCGTCGAAGCCCTGCAGGGATGCCACGACGTCGGTCAGGACGCCGGGCCGCGGGTACACCGCCGGACGCAGTTCCTGCGTCGTCGGCCACAGCGTGTAGCCGATCAGGCAGGCGGTCATGCCGACGATCAGCAGAAACGCCAGCCGCGGGATCTCGCGGTAGGGGCGGGCGTCCTTCACGAACAGCCAGCCGATGAAGCCCAGCAGGTACGGGAACCACGCGAAGTAGGCGATGACCCAGCGCTCGTCGAAGGGGATCAGGGCGTCCAGGGGGGACGCCACGACGATCATGTTCTCCGACGGGCGCCCCTCGAGCAGGAAGTACCACGCCAGGAACACCGGAAGGTACAGCAGCGGCAGCAGGCGTTTCCCGAGGGTCACGCCCGCACCCTACCGGCCCCTCAGGCGTCGCCGAGCGGCGTCCACGGCTGGAGGAAGGCGTTGCCGGGCAGACCCTGGACGGCCAACAGCAGGCTGCCCGCTGTGGCACCGTCCAGTTCCTCGCGGATGATGTCGGCATGACCGGCGTGCCGCGCGAACTCTTCCACGTGGTGCAGGAGCCGGAACCGCTTGTTCGCGGGCATCCGCTCGGTCAGGCCGAACCACGGCGCCGGGTCCTCCAGCGTCTCGGCGTCCAGGTCGGCCGCGGCCACGGCCGCCAGGTACGGCGGCACGGCGGCGTCGAAGCGCTCCCGCACGGCCTCGAGCGTGTCGCCCGGCAGCATCTGGAGGTTCTCGAAGTACGCCTCGAACCGGTCGTCGCGCGGCGGGAGCCCGGCCGCGGCGTCCGCGTACGCCTCGCAGATGGACGCCACATGCTTCAGCAGGGCGCCGATGGACAGGGCGCTGCGCAGCGGCGTGGCGCGCGCCTGCTCGTCGGTGAGGCCGTGCGCCGCGGTGCGGAGCGCCTGGAGTTGGTCGTCGAGGTAGCCCACGAGGGCGGCGGATTCGGTGTACGTGTCTGGCTTGAGCATGACCACAGCATCCGACCCCAATAGGACAGGTTCTGTCCGCTGCCTCTGCCACACTCGGCTCATGGCCGACACCACCGCCCGCGCCCTGCGTCTGCTCTCGCTGCTCGAGGCCCGCGCCCAGTGGTCGGGCACCGAGCTGGCCGACCGGCTCGGCGTCACCACCCGCACGGTCCGCCGCGACGTGGACCGGCTCCGCCAGCTCGGTTACCCGGTCACCGGCGAGCACGGCGCGGAGGGTGGCTACCGGCTCGGCCGCGGCCTGCGCCTCCCGCCGCTGCTCCTGGCCGACGACGAGGCCGTCGCCGTGGCCGTCGCCCTGCGCGTGGCCGCCGGTTCCCACGTGACCGGCGCCGGCGAGGCCGCCGTGCGCGCGCTCGGCAAGCTCGACCAGATGCTGCCCGTCGCCCTCCGCGAGCACGTGCGTGCACTGGGCCAGGTCATCGACGTACGCCCGGCCACCGGCGACGTGGACGCCGACGCCCTCGTCACGCTCGCCAGGGCCGTCCGCGACCGCACGCGGGTCCGCTTCGTCTACGGCGATCCGCCCGCCGATCGCGACGTCGAGCCCGCGGGCGTCGTCACCACCGGTCGCCGCTGGTACCTCCACGCCTTCGACCCGGCCCGCGACGACTGGCGCACCTTCCGCATCGACCGCATGGACGCCGTCACCGCCACCACGTGGCCTTTCCGGCCGCGCCCCGGCCCCGATCCGGCCGAAGCCGTCCGCCGCGCGGTCGCCCACGCCTGGCGCGGCACCCCGTACGCCGTCGTCTACGACGCCGCGCCGGACGCCGTCGCTGCGGCCGGCTGGTGGGGCCCGGAGGTGCGCTTCGGAGTGCTGCCGGACGGGCGCACCGAGGTGCGCGGCGAGGAGGACCGCCTGGAGGTGCTCGCGTGGTACCTCACCCGCGCGGCGCTCACCCTCGACTGCGGGCTCACGGTCGTCGAGCCCGACGCCCTGCGCTCCGCCTTCACCCGGCTCGGCACGCGGGTCGCCGGGTTCGGGGACGCCGTCAGCGCCGGTACGTGACCCGCCCGGCCCACACGGTCGCGACGACCGGGTCGGGCAGGTCGCGTCCGTCGTAGGGGTTGTTGCGCGCCTTGGACGCCGAAGCCGCCTTGTCGACGGTCGCGCGGGCGCCCGGATCGACGAGGACGACGTTCGCCGGCTCGCCCACCGCGATCGGACGCCCCTGGTGCGGCAGCCGGCCGATCTCGGCCGGCTTGGCCGACATGCGGGCGACGAGGGTGGGCCAGTCCATGCGTCCGGAGTTGACCATCACGTCGACGACGACCCCGAGCGCCTGCTCGAGCCCGATCATGCCGGGCAGCGCGACGTCGAACGGGTGATCCTTGCTCTCGACGGTGTGCGGCGCGTGATCGGTGGCGACGACGTCGATCGTGCCGTCGGCCAGCGCCTCCCGGACGGCCTCGAGGTGCTCCGAGGTCCGCAGCGGCGGGTTCACCTTGAACGTCGTGTCGTAGCTCTCGACGAGCGGCGTGTCGAGCAGCAGGTGATGCGGGGTGACCTCGGCGGTCACGGCGATGCCGCGGGCCTTCGCCCACCGGATCACGTCGACGCTCTCCGCGGTCGAGATGTGGCAGGCGTGGTAGCGCGCGCCGCAGTACTCGGCCAGTTGGACGTCGCGCGCGATGACCGCCGACTCCGCCACCGACGGCCAGCCCGGCAGCCCGAGCCGCCCCTGGATCGCCGACTCGTGGCAGCAGGCGTCCGGACCGGCGAGCCGCGGATCCTGCGCATGCTGCGCCAGGACGCCGTCGTATGTCTTCAGGTAGGTGAGCGCCCGGCGCATGATCAGCGAGTCGGAGACGCAGCGCCCGTCGTCGGAGAACACCCGGACGCCCGCGTGCGTCGCCATGAGCCCCAGCTCGGCGAGCTCCTCGCCGGCGAGCCCCTTCGTGACCGCCCCGATCGGGACGACCTCGCAGTGGCCGTCGCGGCGTCCGAGTTCGGCGACGAAGGACGCCGCCTCCGCCGTGTCCGTCACCGGGTCGAGGTTCGCCATCGCGAAGACGGCCGTGTAGCCGCCCCGCGCCGCGGCTGCGGTGCCGGTGGCGACGGTCTCGGCGTCCTCGTGGCCGGGCTCGCGCAGGTGGGTGTGCAGGTCGACGAGGCCCGGAAAGGCGAGCAGCCCGTCGGCGTCGAGACGCTCAGGATCGCTCACCTCGGACGCCGGCACGAAGACCCCGTCGCGGACGCCGAGGTCGCCCGTCGTCCCGTCGGCGAGCTTCGCCCCGGTGATCAGCAGGTCGGTCACTTCTCTCCCTCCCCACCCAGCAGGTGGTACAGCACGCTCATCCGGACGGCGACGCCGGCCGACACCTGATCCAGCACCCGGGACGCCGCCGCGTCGGCCGCCTGGCTCGAGATTTCCACCCCGCGGTTCATCGGGCCGGGGTGGAAGATCGCGGCGGCGTCCTTCATGCGGGCCAGCCGCTCGGGCGTCAGCCCGTAGCCCTCGGCGTATTCGCGGGCCGTCGGGAAGAACCCGCCCGACATCCGTTCGCGCTGCACGCGGAGCATCATCACGATGTCGGCCTCGCCGATCACCTCGTCGAAGTCGTGGGTGACCGGGCAGCCCCAGGTCTCGACGCCGGTGGGCAGCAGGGTCGGCGGGCCGACGAGCACGACCTCGCCGCCGAGCGTCCGCTGCAGCAGCACGTTGCTGCGGACGACCCGGCTGTGCAGCAGGTCGCCCACGATCGCGATCTTCTTGCCGGCGAACTCGCCGTCGCCCGTCGCGCGGAAGTGGCGCCGCATCGTGTAGGCGTCCAGCAGGGCCTGCGTGGGGTGCTCGTGCCGGCCGTCGCCCGCGTTGACGACGCTCGCGCGCACCCACCCGGACGCCTGCGCGACCGCCCCCGAGCTGGGGTGCCGGATGACGAAGCAGTCGACGCCCATCGAGTCGAGCGTCAGCATGGTGTCGCGCATCGACTCGCCCTTGCTGACCGAGCTGCCCTTCGCGGAGACGTTGATGGTGTCGGCGCTCATCCACTTGCCGGCGATCTCGAACGACGTCCGCGTGCGCGTGGAGTCTTCGAAGAACATGTTGATGATCGTCTTGCCGCGCAGGGTGGGCAGCTTCTTGATCGGCCGGGACTGCACGTCGTGCATCTCCTCGGCCACGTCGAGGATCGCCGTGGCCTGGCCCAGACTCAGGTCAGCGGCGCTCAGCAGGTGATGCATTCAGGCTCCCAGTCCTCGGGTGATGGTGACGGCGTCCTCGCCGTCGATCTCGGCGAGCCGCACGGTGACGCGCTCGTCGGACGATGTCGGCAGGTCCTTGCCCACGTGGTCGGCCTGCACCGGCAGCTCCCGGTGCCCCCGGTCGACGAGGACGGCCAGGCGGACGGCGCGGGGGCGTCCGATGTCTTTGATGGCCTCCAGGGACGACACGACCGTCCGCCCGGAGTTCAGCACGTCGTCGACGAGCACGACGACGCGGTCGTCGATGCGGCCCGGGATCTGCGTGCGGCCGACCGCGCGGGTGGGATTGCGGCGCAGGTCGTCGCGGTACATCGTGATGTCGAGTTCCCCGACCGGGACGTCGACGCCCGACGCCTCCGAGATGATCGTGCCCAGCCGCCGCGCCAGCGGGACGCCGCGGGTGCGAATCCCCAGCAGCGTGAGCCCCTCGGCCCCCGCATTCGCCTCGATGATCTGGTGTGCGATGCGGGTGAGCGCCCGGGAAATGTCCCCGGCATCCCACACCACCCGCGTGCCCTCGTCGCTCTTCACTCGATGCCCTTCGCCGCTCGGGTCTGACCGCGCCGATGCCGCACCGGGGGTCATCGAGCGTTCAATCTAGCGCAGGATTTCGGTACGGTTAGGCCATGTCAGAGTTGAGCGTGCTGTTGATCCCGCTGCAGACCCTGCCGGGCTACCCGGCCGCCCCGACGCCGAGCCTCATGGATTTTCTGTGGTTGCTCATCATCATCCCGGGCCTCATCGGCGTGCTCGTCACCGGGCTCACCATGGGTCGCTCCTGGCTCGGCCAGGATCGCGAGGAGAACGCGGCCATCGAGCCCTTCCACGCCCTGCAGGGGCGCGACGCGCGCGAGCTCGAGTCCTGATCGCTTGAGCGACGGACGCCGGCGGCGTCCCTAGTCGGCCCCCAGTTTTTTCTGGGTCGGCGAGAGCGCGAGCGTCACGCATCCGGCCAGGGACAGCAGGACGCCGGCGACGGCCGCCGGCCCCCAGCCGTCGCGCACCTGGTCGCCGAGCACCTCGATGCCGACGATGCCCGGCACGAGCGATTCCACGACCCACATGACCGCGGTCGCCGAGCCGAACGAACCCCGTTCCAGCGCCCGGGCGTAGAAGAGCGTGCCGAGGACACCCGCGATCGCAACCGACCAGGCCAGCGGCGACTCCAGCACGTGCCAGCCGAGGTCGCCGGCGCCCATGACCGCTCGTCCGGCGAGCGCCGCGAGCGAGAAAGCGAGGCCGGCCAGCGCGGCGAACAACACCCCGCGCGCACGCCGGTAGCCGAGGCAACCGACGACGGCGACGACCGCCAGGCAGGCCCCGAGCGCGGGGGTGAACCATCCCGGCGGGGCGACGGACGACTCGGCGCCTGCGCACGCCGACACGAGCGCGACGCCGGCGGTCGCGACGGCGACGCCCGCCCAGTCCTGCCGCCGGAGCGTCAGCTTCAGGACAGGCCAGGCAACCAGCACGGCCACCCCGAGGGACGCCGCGAGCATCGACTGGACGACGAAGAGCGGCAACTGCGTCATCGCGACCAGCGACAGCGCCCAGGCGCCCACGTCGGCCGCGATCCCCGCGAGATAAGCGGGGTGCCGCACCACGGCGGGCCCCGTGGCGCGCCGGGCCGCGAACCCCTGCGCGACGGAGGCCAGCCCGTACAGAAGCGTCGCGCCGAGCGCGGCGAGGATCGCTGTCGTCACGGTTGGCAGAGCCTACCCCCGGGGCGGTCTGCGGCAGTGTGCAGAGGCGGTCAGAAGGCGAGGGTGTGGGCCTGGCGGGGGTCGGCGAGACCCGCGAAGATGGCCTCCATCGTGAGCCGCAAGTGCGCCACGCATTCGAGCTGAGCGGCCTCGCCGTCCCCGGCCAGCAGCGCGGCAAGCATGGCCTGGTGCTCAGCCATCGAGCGGGCCTCTCGCTCGGGCCGGTGGTGCGCAACGCCCCGCAGACGCACTGTGCGGGGCCTCAGATCGGCGATCGCCTTGGCGAGAAGCCGGTTGGGTGTCAGATCGATGATGGTGCGGTCGAAGCGCTCGGCGAAGTCGTAGAACGCGTCGGTGCGCTCGCGAGACGGGGCCTGTTCGCCGAGCCCGCGCAGTTCCTCGGCGAGACCCGCGATGGGGTCGGACGAGACGGACCCGGACGCGAGGGCGTCCGCGAGATCGTGAATCGCCGCACCCTCGAGCACGGCACGGAACCCGAACAGGTCGTGCACACCGGCCACCGAGGGGGTGCTCACGCGCACCGAGCCCCGACTGCCGTCGCGGACTGCGAGCCCGTCGTCGATCAGCCGGCGAAGGGCGTCGCGGACAGGCGTCCGGGAGAGCCCAAGGCGTTCCACCAGCGCGTGTTCGCTCAAGCTGGCGCCGGCCCCCAGCTCGCCGCGCTCGATCTCAGAGCGGAGGCGCGCGTACGCGGCGTCCGTCTTGCTCCCGGGTTCGACCTTGCTCACAGCGTGATCACGCTCCTTTCGGTGGCCACTCATCCTAGGTGTGGCTGGTGAGGGGCCCTGCGGTGGCACGTCGGAGCGGGCGGGTGAATCGGCGTGGAGGCCGCGTATCCAGGCGCTCCGCCCGTCGAGTGCGAGCGGATCGGGCAGGACGGTTGCGCACCCACGCCAAACGGAATACCCTTTGGGATACCAAACAGAGTGCCAAAGGGGCGCGCGAGATGGGCTCACACCAGGAGTGGCTGGCGTCCATCGGGCGCAGGACGACCCGCGAGCGGCAGGCGACGTCGAACATGGAGTCCTCCACGATGGCGACACTGGCTGTCATGGTCCCGATCGGCATCGGCGCGACCCACGGGAGCGCGGCGATGGTGTTGCCGATGTTGGTGGCCATCGTGATATCGGGGGCCGTCGTCGTGATGAACCCGGTGCACATCGCCGGGGCGCTGATCATGGCCAACCCAGCCGAACCCCGCCACGACTTTTCGAGATAGGAGTAGGGCCATGAAAATCATCAAACCGGCGCTCGCCGGAACGCTGGAATCCAGCGACGCCCAGGTGAGCGTCGAGCCGTCGACCGACGGTTTGGAGGTGTCGATCGAGAGTTCGGTCATGAATCAGTACGGCCGTCAGATCAAGGCGACCGTCATGGAGACGCTCGGGAGGCTGGACGTGACGAGCGGTCGTATCACCGTCATCGATAAGGGTGCTCTCGACGGCACGCTCAAGGCGCGTGTCGAATGCGCGGTCATGCGCAGCGAATCGACGTCCGAGGCTGGTATTCCGTGGGGAGGGGCAATCCGATGATTCCTCGCCCGAAGCCAGAGAAGTTCCGCCTGCGGCGGACGATGATGTTCATGAACGCCCAGAAGCCGGGGCTGCTCAAGGATGCGTACATCTACGGGAGCGACAGCATCATTCTCGATCTCGAGGATGCCGTGGCCGAGAACCAGAAGGACGCCGCCCGCTTCTCGCTGTATCACGCGATGCAGACCATCGATTACGGGAACACCGAGGTCATCGTCCGCATCAATGGACTCGACACGCCCCACTGGCGGGAAGACATCCGCTGCGTCGTGGCGTCGGGTGCCGACGGCATCCGGATCGCGAAGTGCGAGAGCGCAGATGACGTTCATCAGGTCGAGGCGGCGACCCTGGCAGCCGAGCGCGAGTTCGGTCTCGAGGAGGGCCGGACGCTCTTGATGGCCGCGCTGGAGAGTCCCCAGGGGATCCTGAACGCCTACGAGATCGTCACTGCATCGGATCGGCTGTTCGGATGCGCGATCTCGGGCGGCGACTTCCGCAAGAGCATGCACGTGCGCATCGAGAAGGGGGGCATCGAGATGCTGACCGCGCGCGGAATGATGCTGCTCGCCGCGCGCGCCGCTGGCGTCCAGTGCTTCGACACGATGTTCCCGAACATCGACGACATGGAGGCGTTCCGCGAGGAGGTCGTGCAGAACCGGCAGATGGGTTTCGACGGGAAGAGCATCGTGAGCCCGCGCCAAATCCGGCTGGTGCACGAGATCTTCGCACCTACCGCGAAAGAAATCGCCTACGCAGAGAAGCTGGTCCGCTCCTTCAACGAGCAGGCCGACTCGGGTATCGGTGTCTACACCGTCGACGGAAAGATGGTCGACATTCCCTTCTTCGAGGATGCCCGGCGCACTCTTGAGCTCGCCAAGGCCTGCGGCGTCTACGACGGCGATCTGTGATCAGCGAACAGTGAAAAGGAGCCGAATGATGTTGAATGCCGTGGGGCGAGAGATTCCTGCCGAGCTGCTGGTAGACGGTAAAGAGGTCTACCAAGGGAAGTTCTACATGGACGGAAAGTATGTGAAGAAGGACTCGCCGCGTTCGCGGCGGGCGGTGACGCCGGTCGCCGATAAGCTGTGCGCGACGATCCGCGAGGCCGCCGAGAAGTGCGGTGCACATGACGGCATGACCTTCTCCTTCCACACCGAGTTCCGCGACGGTGACTACGTGTCGGGCATGGTCGCCAAGGTGCTGATCGAGGAGATGGGGCTCAAGGACATCACGGTGGCCGCGACCTCGCTGGGTACCGCACAGGGGATCATCGCCCAGTACATTGAACAGGGGCGGATCGTGGGCGCGCAGACGTCCGGCGTCCGCGGGCCGATCGGTGAGGTGATCTCGGCCGGCAAGCTGGCGACACCGGCCATCATCCGCAGCCATGGCGGGCGCCCCCGGGCGATCGAGGCGGGCGAGGTCCACATCGATATCGCTTTCCTGGCGTGTGCCAGTTCAGATCCCTTCGGCAACGCTCGCGGAGTCGGTGGCAAGAACAACTTCGGGTCGATGGGCTTCGGCATGCAGGACGCCCGGTACGCCGACCACACAGTCGTCGTGACGGACACGCTCGTCGAGGCGCCGAACGTCCCGGCGTCCATTCGTGCGATCGACGTGGACTGCGTGGTCGTCGTCGACGATATCGGCGATGCGACGAGGATTTCGACCAAGGAGGCGCGGATGACCGACAATCCCCGCGAGCTCATGATGGCTGAAAATGTCGCACGGGTTATCGCGGCGACGCCGTACTTCGCCGACGGCTTTACGTTCCAGACGGGGGTCGGGGGGCCATCGCTTGCGGTGAACCGGTTCCTGGAGGATCACATGGTCGAGCGGGGGATCACGATGCGCTTCGCGTTGGGTGGGACGAGCAGCGCGATTTGCCGACTGCAGGATCGGGGGCTCGTCGGCCACATCCTCGACACGCAGGATTTCGATCAGGGCGCTATCGATCACATCTCCACGCATCCTGATCACCACGAGATCGATCTGAGCGAATACGCAAACCCAGCCAACAAGGGCGCCTACGTCAATCAGCTCGATTTCGTGGTGCTCGCGGCGCTGGAGGTCGATCTGCACTTCAACGTCAACGTGATTACCGGCTCAGACGGGATCCTTCGAGGGGCCCCGGGCGGGCACCCGGATACGGCCGCGGGAAGCAAGTGCTGCATCATCGTCACGCCGCTGACCCGCGGACGGATGGCGACCGTGTGCGACAGCGTGGTCACGGTGACGACCCCGGGCGACTGCGTGGATGTGCTCGTGACCGACTACGGCATCGCGGTGAACCCGTTGCGTCAGGACCTGATCGACTGCCTCGACCGGGCCGGCATCCCCCACGTCACCATCGAATGGCTGCGCGACAAGGCCTATGGACTCGTCGGAACCCCTGATCCTCTGGAGTGGGAGGACCAGGTGGTCGCGGTCGTCGAGGCGCGCGACGGGACGATTCTCGATGTCGTCCGCAAGATCAAACCGTTCGTGCTGAGCTAGCCACGCTCGCCCTCGGTCGGTGCCGCAGCGGCCGAGGGCGACGACGGGCCGACCGACCTGTCTTGGCACATGACCGATCGGCGATAAATAGCCGATCTCGGCGATGGAGGGAACATGACCGACCTTGTCGTCTCGACGATCTACCCGAGCGACCGCAGGGGTATGCGTCGCGTCGAGGCATTGCTCGGATCCGAGGGGATCCGCCTTGACAGAAATCTTGATTACACCTGCGCGATCATCGACGACGACGGCGCGATGATCGCGACCGGGAGTTGCTTCGCCAATACCCTGCGCTGTCTGGCCGTCGACGGCTCGCATCGAGGGGAGGGCCTGCTGAACTCCATCGTGACCCATCTGATGGAGGTCCAGAGCGCGCGCGGGAACACGCGGGTATTCGTCTATACGAAAGAGGAAGCCTCGCCGATGTTCGTCGATCTTGGCTTCCACGAAGTGGTGCGCGTGCCGGGGTCCGTCGTCTTCCTCGAGAATCGCCGGGACGGCTTTTCCAGCTATCTGCGGCGCCTGGAGACGCGGCGAATCCAGGGCAGAGCTGTGTCTGCGATCGTGATGAATGCGAACCCCTTTTCTCTCGGGCATCGCTACCTGGTGGAGCAGGCGGCGCGGGCCAGTGACGTGGTCCACCTGTTCGTCGTGTCGGAAGAGTCGAGTATTTTCCCGTTCGACGTGCGCCGTCGTCTGATCGCGGAAGGGACGGCGGATCTGCCGAATGTCGTCCTGCAGGACACCGACAGCTACATGGTCAGCAGCGCGACCTTTCCGAGCTACTTCCAGCGCGACGAGGAGGCCGCGATTCGTGGTCAAGCGCTACTCGATCTCACGGTCTTCACGGAGATTGCCCGGCGGCTCGGCATCACCCGGCGCTTCGTGGGCGACGAGAAGGCCAGCTTCGTCACGCGGCTCTACAACGAGACCATGGCTTCGCTGTTGCCCACGAAGGGGATCGCGTGCGTCCAGCTGCGCCGCCTCGAGGTCGGTGGCCGAGTGGTGAGCGCGTCCACGATTCGGCAGGCTATCCACGACCGCGATGAGGAGCTCCTGAGGTCGCTCGTGCCCGAGACCACCCTGCGGTTTCTTACCAGCCCGGACGCCGAGCCGATCCGCCGCGCGATCGCCGCCTCCACCGATCTTGCGCACTACTGAGCGGTGCCGGGCGGAGGAACCGGCGTGAAGATCGGCTCACGGACCGCTGGGGCCCCGAGGCAGCCGAGTCGCTGGCCGTGGAAGCCCTGGTGATCGAGGCGCGACTGACACCGAGCGGGGGCTCATCGA
>NZ_JBDHZL010000014.1:0-46009 GCF_039811905.1 Nigerium sp.
GGAGTCGCTCCCCACCGACGTCCAGCCCGGGAGTCGCTCGCCGACGGAGCCGTGTGACAACCTCCACATCAGAGTGTGGAGAGCGTCAGGTAGAAACGCCCACGGGGCCGGGCGTTAGTCTTTCGGGCATGTCAACCCCGGAGCAGCAGGCGTCCGATGGTCCGCGCCGGGTGGTCCGGGCGCCGGAACGCGGGCTCCTCGGCGGGGTCTGCGTCGGCCTGGGGGAGCACCTCGGGATCCCCGTACCGGCGGTGCGGCTGATGTTCGCCGCGTTGGCGTCCTGGCGCCTCCTCGGGGTCGTCACCTACTTTCTGCTCTGGCTGCTGCTGCCCCGCGCCGCCGAGGACGCCGAGTCGCCCGGCCTCGCCGCCGCCACCCGCCGCGGCCTCCGGACGAAGGCGACGAAGCAGACCGTCCGGGACGCCGCCCCGCACCTCGGCGAGGCGGCCGCGATCGCGATGGTCGGGGGCGGGCTGGCGTGGCTGGTCCAGTGGTTCGGCTGGGGCATGCCGGACGCCTGGTTCACGATCGGCATCCTCCTCGCCGCCGGCGCGACGCTCGTGTGGTGGCAGGCCGACCGCTCGTCGGCGTCCGGCATCGATCTCAGCCGGGGGCCGCTCGGCCTGATCGAGCCGCTCGTCCGGCACTGGACGACCGTCCTCAGCCTCGTCGTCGGGCTGCTCAGCGTGGCGGTCGCGATCGGCATGATCACGACGATGATCCCGGGCGTCGGGGACGTCGGCCGCACCCTCCTCGCGATCGGGCTGGCCGTGGCCGCGCTGTTCCTGCTGACGGGCCCCTGGCTGCTCCGCGTCCGCCGTGCTTTCACGGTCGCACGTGAGGACAAGCTCATATCGGACGCCCGCGCCGACATGGCCGCGCACCTGCACGATTCCGTCCTGCAGACGCTGGCGCTCATCCAGCGGCAGGCGCAGGATTCGGCGGAGGTCGTCCGGCTGGCGCGCCGCCAGGAGCGCGAACTCCGCGAGTGGCTCTACGGCGAAGGGATCCCCGCCGAGACCCTCAAGGCCGCCCTCACCTCCGCCGCCCAGGACGTCGAGGACAACTTCGCCGTCACCGTCGAGTCCGTCGTCGTCGGCGACGTCGAACTGGACGCCCGCCTGGCAGAACTCGTCCGCGCCGCCCGCGAGGCGATGTGGAACGCGGCGAAGCACTCCGGCGCGCCGGCCGTCGACGTCTACGCCGAGGTCGAGGAGGACGGCGTGACGATCTTCGTCCGCGATCGCGGCTCCGGTTTCGACGTCGAGGCGATCCCGGAGGGAAGAATGGGCATCGAACGGAGCATCATGGAGCGCGTGCGGCGGCACCACGGGGTGGCGCGCATCCGCTCGAGCGCCGAGACGGGAACCGAAGTGATGTTGGAGATGAAGAGATGACCGACGAGAAGGCCACGCCGGCCGCCACCGCCCAGCGCCGGGTCGTGATCGTGGACGACCACGCCATGTTCCGCAGCGGCGTCCGCCACGATGTGGGCCCGTTCGTGACCGTGGTCGGCGAGGGCGAAGACGTGAAAACCGCCGTCGAGGCGATCACGAAGACCCTGCCCGACGTCGTGCTGCTCGACGTGCACATCCCCGGCGGCGGGGGCGTCGCGGTCATCAAGGAGGTGTTGGCCGAGCATCCGGACGTCCGCTTCCTCGCCCTCAGCGTCTCCGACGCCGCCGAGGACGTCATCGGCATCATCCGCGCGGGCGCCCGCGGCTACGTGACCAAGTCGATCTCGGCGTCCGAACTGGTGGACGCCATCGAGCGCGTGGCGAGCGGTGACGCCGTGTTCAGCCCGCGCCTGGCCGGCTTTGTGCTGGACGCCTTCTCGGGCGCGATCGACATCTCCGAGATCGATGAGGAGCTCGACAAGCTCTCCCAGCGCGAGCGGGAGGTGCTGCGCCTCATCGCGCGCGGCTACGCCTACAAGGAGATCGCGAAGGAGCTGTTCATCTCCATCAAGACGGTCGAGACCCACGTCAGCAGCGTGTTGCGCAAGCTTCAGCTCTCGAACCGGCATCAGCTCACACGCTGGGCGACCGACCGCCGGCTCGTCTGAGCCCCGATTCAGGACGCCCCGGCTCGCCGGGGCGTCCGCGGCGCGAGAATGCAACGCGGACGCCTCCGGACGCCGCGCCGGCTCTGCTCGCCCGCGTCCTGGGCGCGCCCCATGCCGGAACCCGCCACCCCCCGAAGACGCGATCAGGGGCCGCGCCCGACGGCGCGGCCCCTGATGGAGCGGTCAGTGGGACGCCTGCGGCGCCCGGCGAACCGTTACCGGCCCACCTGCGAGCGGCCGCGGGTGGCGCCGACGTAGATCGACACGCAGACCATGGCGGCGATGACCATGAGGATCCAGCGGATCCAGTCGATGCCGCCGGTGGCCACGGCGTTCGGGAAGAGCAGCCCCGTCAGGAACGAGCCGATGAAGGCGCCGATGATGCCGAGGATGATCGTCCAGACGATGCCGATCGGCTGGCTGCCGCGCATGAACAGGCGGGCCAGCAGGCCGACGATGAGACCGACGACGATGGTGGAGATGATTTCCATGTGAATCTCTTTTCCTAGAAGGTCGGGGTTGTGATCGCGAGCTCTCCCGCGAGCGAGCGAGGCGCGGCGCCCGGATGGGCCGTCCTCGGGCCTCCCCTGGTGTGGCCGCGCTCATCCCTGCTCATGGCCTCCAAGTTAGCTCGGTGATGGGCAAAAGAGGTAGTGAACGCGCCCCTCGATGCGATTCAGAGTCGATAACAATCGTCCCCGGGTGTCTCAGTACACCCTCAGTTTTTAGGGACACCCGGCGGCCGGCGGCAGCGGGCGGGGCGCGGCGTCCGCGCCCGCACAGCCGGCTCACAAGAGGGGCCGCAGCGGCGCCAGCACCCACTCCGAGATCTTGGCCGCGACGGGCCGGGCCTCCCACTCGGCGAGGGTCAGCTCGACGCAGTTGCCGGCGTCCATCGAGAAGACCTGCTCGAGCTGGGCGGCCAGGTCGGCGTCCACGACCTCGATGTTGACTTCGTAGTTGCCCATCAGGCTGAGCCGGTCGATGTTCGCCGTGCCGATGGTCGACCAGCGCCCGTCGATCGTCGCGGTCTTCGCGTGGACCATCGCCCCCTGATAGCGGAACAGCCGGATGCCGTTGCCGAGCAGCACCTGGTAGTAGCCGCGCGACAGCCAGTCGGCGACGATGTGATTCGACTCGGCGGGCACGATGATGCGCACGTCGACGCCCCGCTCGGCCGCCTCGACCAGGGCGAGGGTGAGGACGTCGTCGGGGATCAGATAGGCGTGGGTCATCCAGATGCGCTCGGACGCCCGGTCGATCGCCTCCAGGTAGCTGTACCGAATCGGGTACACCCCGATGCTCGGCACGTTGCGCGTGACCTTGACCGGCGCGTCCCACGAGCGGCCACCCGGGGACGTCAGCTCGGGCATGTGCGGACGCCGCGCCTGGTTCCAGTAGTCGACGAAGGCGTTGGCCAGGTCGAGGGCGGCCGAGCCGGTGACGCGGGCGTGCGTGTCGCGCCAGCGGGTCGCGTAGAGCGAGCCGATGTTGTAGCCGCCGACGTACGCGCAGTCGTCGTCGACGACGAGCAGCTTGCGGTGGTTGAGCCCCGGGGCGCGCCACACGATCGCGCCCTTCATGCCCGTCCACGGGAAGTGCGGCATGACGTAAACGCCCGGCAGCCGGAAGAACGACGGCTTCACGACCAGATTGCCGAACACGTCGAAGCTCACGTAGACGTCGACGCCGCGGGCGGCGGCCGCGACGAGCGCGTCGCGGACGAGGCGTCCGGTGCGGTCGCCCTTCCAGATGTAGGTCTCGAAGTAGATGCGGTCGGACGCCCCGTCGATGGACGCGATCATGTCCTCGTACAGGTCGCGACCCTTCGTGTAGACGACGACCTCGCCGTCCCCGACGCCGACCGCGGTCGGCGGCGCCGTCGGGAAGGGCCGGTCGCGGCGTCCGCGCTTGCGGCGGCGGTCGACCACCGCCAGCGCGGCCAGCGTGACCGCCTGCGCGCCGGCGAAACTCGCCGCGCCCCACTTCACCAACCGCCGAACCCGGGGGAGCACCATGGCGTCACTGTAGTGGGACGCCTCGTCCCTCCGGCGCGGACGCCGCCCCGCGCGCCCCGCCGAGCGCGAGGGGGCGCGGGGTCGGGGCCGGACGCCGTGGCGGTCGGGAATTGTCAGGGCGACCGCCTAGGCTGGCAGAGCCATGAACGACTCCCTCTTTCCCGACCTGTTCGCCGCGTTCGAGCCGGCCCCGCCGAGCGAGCGGGCCGAGCGGGCCGTCGACCGGCTGCGTCGCGCCCGTCCGACCACGGCCGAGCCCGCGCCGCGCGGGTCGGGGGCGTCCGGGGGGCGGGCCGCGGGCGGTGAGCCCGGGCGGGCGGACGGTGCCGCTCGATCCGATGCGGGCAGGGGTGCGGAGAGGCCCGAGGGCGCCGACCGGCGCCCGAGGCGTCCGCGGGGTGACGAACTGCTGGAGGGGCTGAACCCGCCGCAGCGCGAGGCCGTGGTGCACGCCGGCACGCCGGTGCTGGTCGTCGCCGGCGCCGGCTCGGGTAAGACGCGGGTGCTCACCCGGCGCATCGCGTACCTGCTCAGCGAGCGCAACGTGCACCCGGGGTCGATCCTGGCGATCACGTTCACCAACAAGGCCGCCGCCGAGATGCGGCACCGCGTCACCGAGCTCGTCGGCAACCGGGCGCGGCTGATGTGGGTGTCGACCTTCCACTCGGCGTGCGTGCGCATCCTGCGCTCCGACATCGATCGGTTCGGGCTGTCGAAGACGTTCTCGATCTACGACGACGCCGACTCCAAGCGGCTGATGACGCTGGTGACCCGCGAGCTGAACCTCGACCCGAAGCGCTACCCCGTGCGCGCGGTGATGAACGCGGTGTCGAACTGGAAGAACGAGCTGGTCGACCACGAGTCGGCGGGCAAAGACGCGGAGGGGGCGACCGCGGTCTACGCCGAGGCGTACGGCGAGTACCAGCGGCGGCTGCAGGCGGCGAACGCGCTCGACTTCGACGACCTGATCATGACGACCGTGCACCTGCTGCAGGCGCTCCCCGACGTGCGCGAGCGCTACCGGCGGCGGTTCCGGCACGTGCTGGTCGACGAGTATCAAGACACGAACCACGCGCAGTACGCCCTGGTCAGGGAGCTGTGCGGCGTCGCCGAGGGGCCCGACGGGGCGCCGATGGCCGAGACGCCCGAGCTGATGGTCGTGGGCGACTCCGACCAGTCGATCTACGCGTTTCGCGGCGCGACGATCCGCAACATCCTCGACTTCGAGTCCGACTTCCCGGGCGCCGAGACCATCCTGCTCGAGCAGAACTACCGCTCCACGCAGACCATCCTGTCCGCCGCCAACGCGGTGATCACCCGCAACCCGAACCGGCCCGAGAAGAGGCTGTGGTCGGATGCGGGGGACGGGGAGAAGATCGTCGGCTACGTCGCCGACACCGAGCACGACGAGGCGCAGTTCGTCGCCGACGAGATCGACCGGCTGGTCGACGCCGGCGAGGTGAAGCAGTCCGACGTCGCGGTGTTCTACCGCACCAACGCGCAGTCGCGCGCGTTCGAGGAGGTGTTCATCCGGGTCGGCATGCCGTACCGGGTGGTCGGCGGCGTCCGGTTCTACGAGCGGCGCGAGATCCGCGACGCGATCGCGTACCTGCGGGCCATCGCGAACCCGGCCGACGACGTGTCGGTGCGGCGCATCGTGAACGTCCCGAAGCGCGGCATCGGCGAGCGGGCCGAGGCGGCCGTCGAGGTGTTCGCGGCGTCGCGGCGCATCCCGTTCGGGGCCGCGCTCGAGCGGCTCGACGAGGTGCCGGGGCTGGCCACGCGGTCGGCGAAGCAGCTGGCGTCCTTCGCCGAGCTGATGGCCAAGCACCGGGCGATGGTCGCCGAGGGGGCGAGCGCCGACCAGGTGCTCACGAGCATCCTCAACGAGTCCGGCTACCTGGCCGAGCTGCAGAGCTCGACCGACCCGCAGGATCAGACGCGGCTGGAGAACCTGGTCGAGCTCGTCAGCGTCGCGGGGGAGTTCGTGGCGGCCGCGCACACGATCGACGTGCCGAGCGCGTACACCGTGGTCGACGATCCTGCCGAGCCCGGTTCTCTGGAGCCCACGACAGCCCACGACGCCGCGGGGCCGGACGCCGCGGGCGTCCGAGCGGCGGCGGCCGACGCCGATGCGGAGGAGGCGGACGGCGGCGGGCTGGCCGCAGGAGCCCCCGAGCCCGACGACTCGCTGCCGGCGTTCCTGGAGCGGATCGCGCTGGTCGCCGACTCCGACCAGATCCCCGACGCCGACGACTCCGGTGGCGTCGTCACCCTGATGACGCTGCACACGGCGAAGGGGCTGGAGTTCCCGGTCGTGTTCCTCACCGGCTTCGAAGACGGCATCTTCCCGCACATGCGCGCGATGACCGACCCGAAGGAGCTGGAGGAGGAGCGGCGCCTCGCCTACGTCGGCATCACCCGCGCCCGCAAGCGGCTCTACCTGACGCGGGCGACCGTGCGCGTCATGTGGGGCCAGCCGCAGTACAACCCGCCGAGCCGGTTCATCGAGGAAATCCCCGAGCGGCTCATCGACTGGCGTCGGCTCGGGGCGTCCGCGGGGGGCTGGGGCACGAACGCGCGGGTCCGCACGGAGGCGTCCTGGCGGCAGACGGTCGGGTTCGGCGGGTCGGCGAAGCCGGCCGGGCCTCGGGCGGCGTCCGTGAGCGTCGGCGACAAGGTGCTGCACACCAAGTTCGGCCTGGGCAGCGTGATCGAGACCTCGGGGGCGGCCGACAACCTGAAGGCGAAGATCGACTTCGGGTCCGACGGCGTGAAGATCATGGCGGTCAAGCACGCCCCGATGGAGAAGCTGTAGCGGGGCGGACGCCGCGGGCTCAGCCCTCCAGGTACTGGCCCGGGTCGGCGTTCTCGCCGTTGGCGATGACGCCGAAGTGCAGGTGGCAGGCGGTCGAGAGCCCGGTGTTGCCGACGTAGCCGACGACCTGCCCGCGCTTGACGGTGTCGCCGGCCTTCACCGTGAAGCTCTGCATGTGCTGGTAGCTGGTCTCGACCTTCGTGCCGTTGACGGTGCCGTGATCGATGCGCAGGTAGTTGCCCGACTGCCCGGCCTGCGCCGCGAGCACCACCTTCCCGTCGCGCGCCGCCCAGATGGGTTGGCCGCAGTTACCGCCCATATCCCAGCCGGCGTGGAGCCGCGTGTAATGCAGGATCGGGTGCATCCGCGGGCCGAACTTCGAGCCGAGTTCCCCGTCGGTCGGCCGGAAGAAGCCGCCCCGCTGGTTGAGCCGGTTCGCCTCGCCCTTGATCCGGCCGGTCTCCGTCGACAGGGACGCCTGCCGTGCCGACAAGGCGGTTCGGAGCTGGGTGGCGTCCAGGTCCTTGCTGACCGCGCCGAGTTGCGTCGCCCGGGCGGCCGCCGCAGCGCTGAGCGACCCGGCGTCCCGCTGGCCGCCGCGGCTCACCGACGAGCCGCGGTCGAAGGGGGCGGGCGTCGGTGACGCCTCGACGCCGAGCGCGTTGACCGCGCGGAGCTGGTTGCCGGACGCCTCCGCCGCCTGCGAGCCGGGGGCCACAACGCCCACCGCCCCGGCCAACAGCACCGCGAGGCCCGCGATGCCGGCGCGCAGAATGCGCCGCGGGACGCCGCCGGTGCGGTCCGGCCGGGTCTCGGCCGCCGCCGACGAGGAGCGTTCTGAAGCCACCATGGGGATCCTTCTCAGCTTGATCAGGGGCGTCGCGCGCGTGCGGAGCGGCGGCCCACCGAAAAAGTTAGCATTGCATTAAGATTTCTCAGCATCTCAGGTGGAAAGTTGCCACGTCGCCCGCGCAGGGGACGCCGTGCCCGCGATGTGGACGCCGCCCTGCCGAGCGTCCGCGCTGCCCGGGACGAGCGATTTGACGTTTGTCTCCCCTCGGCATGCGGCCAGGGGTAGGCTCTTCGACGTGGATACCAATGCTCCTATTCGTGTCGTTGTTGCCAAGCCCGGTCTCGATGGTCATGACCGGGGCGCCAAGGTGGTGGCTCGGGCCCTGCGGGACGCGGGCATGGAGGTGATCTACACGGGGCTGCACCAGACGCCCGAGCAGATCGTCGACACCGCGATCGCTGAGGACGCCGACGCGATCGGCATGTCGGTCCTCTCCGGGGCGCACCTGACCTTGTTCAAGAAGGTGATCGAGCTGCTGAAGGCGGCCGACGCCGACGACATCGTGGTCTTCGGGGGCGGCATCATCCCCGAAGAAGACCACCAGGCCCTCTACGACATGGGCGTGAAGGGCATCTTCACCCCCGGCACGCGCATGGACGAGTGTGTCGACTGGGTGCGCAACACGGTCGGCAAGCAGACCGAACCGGCCTGACCGGTTGAAGAAGATCCGGGCGCCTCGGCGTCCGGTCCGGTGACGCTCGACAGGACGCCGGCGAGCGGGTAAGCCCGCGCGCCGGCGTCCTGCGTTTGTCCGGACCCCCGCGGAGGGTGCCTCACCCCGGGGGACCGCTCAGGTTTGCAGGCCAGGATCGAGCCGTTAGTCTCTAGGGCACCTCACGGCGACGTCCGATGCCCGCCCGGCTACGACGGACGCTGACAGTTGGATGGAGAAGCATGGATCTGTACGAGTACCAGGCGCGCGACCTGTTCGAAGCCAACGGAGTGCCCGTGCTGCGAGGCATCGTCGCCTCGACGCCGGCCCAGGCGCGGGAGGCCGCGGAGCAGTTGGGCTCCGAGGTCGTCGTGGTGAAGGCCCAGGTGAAGACCGGGGGGCGCGGCAAGGCGGGCGGCGTCAAGCTGGCGAAGTCGCCCGAGGAGGCCGAGGAGCGGGCGTCCGAGATCCTGGGGCTCGACATCAAGGGTCACGTCGTCGAGAAGGTGATGGTCGCCGAGGGCGCCGACATCGCCGAGGAGTACTACTTCTCCCTGCTGCTCGACCGGGCCAACCGCAGCTACCTCGCGATGTGCAGCCTCGCCGGCGGCATGGATATCGAGGCGCTCGCCGAGGAGCACCCCGACGAGCTGGTGAAGATGCCGGTCGACCCGCGCCGCGGGCTCGATATGGACGCCGCCGACGAGTTGGTCTCGTTGGTGGGCTTCTCGGCCGACGACCGCGACGAGGTCGCGCGCGTCCTGACGCTGCTGGGCAAGACGTACGCGGAGTCGGATGCGACGCTCGTCGAGGTGAACCCCCTCGTCAAGACCGGTGACGGGCGCATCCTCGCGCTCGACGGCAAGGTCTCGCTCGACGACAACGCCGACTTCCGGCACCCCGAGTGGGAGGAGTGGCGCGACGAATCCCGCGACGACCCGCTCGAACTGCGCGCCCGCGAGAAGGGCCTCAACTACGTGAAGCTCGACGGGCAGGTGGGCGTCATCGGCAACGGCGCCGGCCTCGTGATGAGCACGCTCGACGTCGTCGCGTACGCGGGCGAAGACCTGCCGGGGTCGCCGACGCCGGCGAACTTCCTGGACATCGGCGGCGGGGCGTCCGCGCAGGTGATGGCCGACGGGCTCGACATCATCCTGTCCGATCAGCAGGTGAGCGTGGTGTTCGTGAACGTGTTCGGCGGCATCACCGCCTGTTCGGAGGTCGCGAAGGGCATCCGCGGGGCGCTGATGCAGCTCGGAAACCGGGCGAGCAAGCCGATCGTCGTCCGGCTGGACGGCAACGCGGTCGACGTCGGGCTGGCCATGCTCGGCGAGTACGACCACCCCCTCGTCACGATCGAGAAGACGATGGACGGCGCGGCCCGGCGGGCCGCCGAGCTGGCCAGCGCGGCCATGGAAGGGAAGTGACACCATGGCGATCTGGCTGGACCATACGAGCAAGGTGATCGTCCAGGGCATGACCGGCAGTGAGGGGCGCAAGCACACCCAGCGCATGGTCATGTTCGGCACGCGGATCGTCGCGGGCGTCACGCCCGGCAAGGGCGGGCAGAGCCTCACGTTCGAGGAGGACCCGATCCCGATCTACAACACCGTCCGGGAGGCGCGGCATGCGACCGGCGCGACGGTGTCGGTGATCTTCGTCCCGGCGGCGTACACGAAGGCGGCGGTGCTGGACGCCATCGACTCCGGCGTCGAGCTCGTGGTGTGCATCACCGAGGGCGTCCCGGTGAAGGACACGGCCGAGTTCTTCGCGGCCGCGCAGGCCAAGGGCGTCCGGCTGATCGGGCCGAACTGCCCGGGCATCATCTCGCCCGGCCGCTCGAACGTGGGCATCATCCCGCCCAACATCGCGCGCACCGGCCACATCGGGCTGGTGAGCAAGTCGGGCACGCTGACCTACCAGATGATGTACGAGCTGGGCGACCTCGGCTTCTCGACGGCCGTCGGCATCGGCGGTGACCCGATCATCGGGACGACCCACATCGACTGCCTGCAGGCCTTCGAAGAGGACGACGAGACCGACTGCATGGTCATGATCGGCGAGATCGGCGGCGACGCCGAGGAGCGGGCGGCGGCGTACATCGCCGAGCACGTCAGCAAGCCGGTCGTCGCGTACGTGGCCGGGTTCACCGCCCCCGAGGGCAAGACGATGGGGCACGCGGGCGCGATCGTGTCCGGGTCGTCCGGAACCGCGGAGGCGAAGAAGAAGGCGCTCGAGGCGGCGGGCGTCCGGGTGGGCAAGACGCCGAGCGAGACGGCCGAGCTGGTGCGCGAGATCGTCCGGAAGACGGCTCGCTGAGGCGGAGTTTCCGAGTCCAGAGGCTCCCCCCCCCACGTCGACGACGAAAACCGACCTCGCGCGTGTTGCGGCACGCGCGAGGTCGGTTTTCGTCGTCGAGGTCGTCTGAGGGTCTGCGAGGTGGCGTCCCTCCCCGCGAACGCGGGCCGCTCAGGGCAACTGCGTCAGCCGGTCGGACGCCCGATTCGCCAGGCCGGCGAACACGCCGTCGGCCAGGTCGTACGCGGGGGAGGGGTTGGCGAGCAGGTAGGTGACGTCGGCGCCCCTGCGGACGATCGCGACACGGAATCGCACGCTCGTCGTCGGGTTCGTCTTCTGGTCGACCAGGAACATCGCCCCCGACGCCGGCGCCGGTGAGCTGCCGGTCTGCTTCACGGTCGCGGTGGTCGTCCTCTGGGCGCAGCCGCTGATGTTGCCGGCCACCTGGCTGGTGAACGCCTGCGCGGCCTGCTGCGAGCCGAAGGTGTAGATCGCCTGATCGACGCCGAAGCCCTGCGGCGCGCGCGGGTCGTCGGTGAGCAGGAAGGTGCGCTGCGACCGCTTGGACGCCCCCGGCACCGTCGTCAGGTCGACGCCCTCGCACTGGGTGCCCGGGAGGCGCATCTGATCGACGTCGGTCGCGTGCCAGGCGCCGACGCCGGGGGTGAGCTGCGGGAGATCGCCCGGCGCGAGCCAGCCGGCCGGGTCGCCGGGCGGCGGGACGGCCGCGCTGGCGACGTTCACCGTCGCCGGGCACGTGCCGGACGCCGGCCCGCACAGCCGCGTCAGCGACGCGCCGAGCGCGGTCGCGACAGCCTTGGGGTCGAACGGCCCGTCGACGCGGCTGGCGTCCACGATCGCGACCGCCGTGCCCGTGCGCGCGAGGATGATCGCGTGGTGCTCGGCCGTCGCGCCCTGCCCGCGCTGTGCGATCAGCCCGACCGCCGAGTTCGCGAGGCCGGTGGGGGCGAGCCCGCGCGCGATCGAGGCGTCCGGGCAGTTGCCGATCTGGCCGGCGAGGGTGGCGTAGGCGGCCTTCGCGGAGGCCTCGTCGGGGTAGGTGCGGATCGACTCGAGCAGGGCCGACTCCGGGGACCCCTCGGCCGTGAACGTCCGGACGCTGCGCCCCGCCGGAGCCGGGTCCTCCGGCGCGTCGGATGCGATGCAGCGCGGCCGGGGGCTGGCCTCGTCGGCGTCCAGGGCGGTCTGCGCGATCGCCCAGGTGCGCCCCAGCGGCGCGAGGTCGGCCGGCTGCAGGAGCGCACCCTCGACGGGGTTCGGCGTCGGCGGGGCGACGGTCGGCGCGGCCGGCGCGGGGTGCGTGGCCAGGTAGGCGCCCGCGGCGATGAGGCCCAGCACGACCACGCCGCCGAGGATCGTCAACAGCCGGACCCCGACGCGGCGGCGGGCCACCGCCGACTCGGCGCGGGGGGCGTCCGGGGGGCTCATCGGCGAGCGCTCGCGCGTGCCTGAGGGGCTGTCGGCGGAGCGGCGCGGCAGCGGGGACGTCCAGTCGTCGGGCAGCGAGTCGGCCGAGTAGCGGCGGCCGGAACCACCGGCGTCCGACGGGGGGAGCGCCGGAGGCGGGACGGGCGTTGGCGGGCGGTCCTGCCCTGGGCTGGACGCCGACCACCGCGACGAACCGCCGCCGTCCGGCTTGTCCGCGGCCCGCCGCGGCCCCGTCGGCTCGTCGTCGCTCATGTTGGGTCCCCCTGAAAGTCCGTTGGCGGTCAGACTTTAGCAACGGCGGGCGTGTCCGGGAGCCGCACCCCACGGCGGTGGGGAAGCATGGTGCATCATGTCGAAGCTGCTCGCCCACCGTCCCCCGGTCTCCCTGACGGTCTCCTCTCCGAGCGAGAACGCGGACGCCGGGGCGCGCCTGTCGCGGGTTCCGTACTTGCCGTGGCTGGCGGCCGCGCTGTTGGGTGCCGTGTGCTGCGTGCTGTTCGGGTGGCTGCTGGTCGCCCTCCCCGTGGCCGTGGGGTGGCTGAGCGCGACCTACCTTCCCCTCACGACCGTGCTCACGACCGTGAACCAGGGGTGGCTGGCCCTGCACGGCGTCGGCGGTCAGGTCGGCGACCTGACCCTGGGCATCACGCCCCTCGGTCTCACCGCGGTCGTCGGCGTCGCGATCGGCGTCGCGACCACGTATGCGTCCGCGCAGATGGGCGAGCGGGCCGATGGTGCCCCCGCGACGCCGCTGCGGGCCGCGCTGCTGCTGACCGGCTCGATGACCGTCAGCTACACGGTCGCCGCGCTGCTGCTGGCCACGCTGGTCGGGGCGCCGGCGCAGGCCGCGCACATCGTCGTGGGCTCGTTCGCGCTCGCCCTGGTGAGTTCCTGCTGGGCGGCGGTGCGGGCGCGGCGCGTCCGGCTGCTGGAGGCGGCGCCGGCCTGGGTCCGGGCGTTGCCGGGGGCGGCGCTCGCCGGGGTGGGGGTGCTGCTGACCGGCTCGGTCGCCGCGCTCGCGACGGCGCTGGTCGCGCACTGGCCGCGGGTCTCCGCGCTGCAGGCGGCGCTCGACCCGGGCGTGCCGGGGGCGATCCTGCTCGGGATCGCCTACCTGGCCTACCTGCCGGCGATGCTGCTGTGGGCCGGGTCGTACGTGCTCGGCGCGGGGTTCCGGGTGAGCGTCGACAGCGTGGTGACCCCCGGGTCGGCGGCCGTCGGGCTGCTCCCCGGGTTCCCGCCCTTCGGCGCGGTGCCGGCCCAGTCGGCACCGGCGGCCTGGGCGTGGCTGGCGTTCGGCGTGCTCGCCGGGGCCGCTGCGGCGCTCGTGCACCGGCGGGCCGTGGGCCGGACCGACGACCCGTGGGGACGCGCGGCCTGGCAGTCCGCGGTCGCGGGGGCGGCGTCCGGGCTGGGCTGGGCGCTGGCGTCCGGGTTGGCGCGGGGTGACCTGGGCGAGGGACGCCTCCGCGGGCTCGGTCCGGTTTTCCCGCAACTGCTGCTGTACGGCGTCGGGCTGACCGCGGCGGGTGCCGCGCTGGCCGGCCTAGCCTGGACGGCCTGGGCCCGGCGGTCCGCGCTCGAGCCCGAGGAGGTCACGTCGCCGTTGGGGCGTCCGTGGGTGCGGCAGTCGTCCGGGGCGGACGCGCTCGGGTCGGGGGCCGCGGCAGCCACGGGCTCGCCCGCCGAAGCGCCGTCGGACCCCGCGGACGGCGCCTCCGGCGCGGCCGGGCTTCGGGGCGTCGGGTCGGCGGTAGGCCGGGTGGGTACCCGGCTCAAGGACGCCGCGGCCGCGCGGGTCGCCCGGGTGCGTTCTCGGGCGGCGCGGGACGACGCTCCGCGTGACGGCACCCCCGGCGCCCCTGTGCCGCACGAACCGGCGGAGCGGGCCGCGTCGAGTCGGGTGTTTGAGCCGGTCTCGGGCCCCGACGAGGAAACCCTCGCCCTCGGGACGCCCGCCCCCACGCGGCGGCTCGACCCCGACGACGCCGATCGTGGCGCGGACGAGCCCACCGATCGCGTCCCGGGGCTCGCGAGCGACGTCCCCGCCGGCGATCCCTGCGCCGAGGGCGTCCCCGCGCATGACCTGCCCGCGCACGACGCCCCGGACGCCGAGGATGCGCACCCGGCCCAGCCGGAGGAGAAGCGGACGCCCGCGGCGTCCCCGTGGGGCGACCCGGACGCCATCGGTCCGATCGCCATGCGGCCCTGGGGCCGCGACGACGCGCGCTGAGCGCGCGCCGGACGCCTCAGGCCTGGGCGTCCAGGTCGGCGTTGTACTGCGCCATGACGGCCTCCATCTCCCCGTCGAGCACGAGGTGGCCGCCGCGCAGGTAGAGGCCGCGGTTGCAGAAGCGCATGAGATCCGCCTCGGAGTGGGAGACCAGGAACAGCGTCTTGTCGTTGGCCAGCATCTCCTCCATGCGCGCGTAGCACTTGTCGCGGAACGCGCGGTCGCCGACGGCCAGCACCTCGTCGACGAGCACGATCGGCTCGTCGAGGGTCGTGATCACGGCGAAGCCCAGCCGCACCTGCATCCCGGACGAGAAGTGCCGAAACGGCGTGTCGAGGCCGGCGCGCACCTGGGGGCCCGCGAAATCCACGATCTCGTCGAACCGTTCGTCGACCTGCTCGCTTGTCAGCCCGTGCAGCCCGGCGGTGAGATAGATGTTCTCGCGCGCGCTGAGGTCGCCGAGAAACCCGCCGGTCAGCTCGATCAGCGGGGCCACCCCATGGGCGACGGAGATCGTGCCCTCGTCGGGCAGCAGGACGCCGGCGATCATCTTCAGCAGCGTCGACTTGCCGCTGCCGTTGCCGCCGACGAGGCCGACCGCCTGCCCGCGCAGCACCTGGAACGACACGTCGCGCAGGGCCCAGAACGTGTCTTTGGCCGCGCCGCTGCGCCCGGTGAACACGAGCTCCCGGATCGACATCTTGCGCTTGCGGGAGCGCAGGAACTCGATGCCGACACCCTCGACGTCGATCACGACCTCCTTGGTCGCGACGCCGGTGCCCTGCGTCTCGGTCATCAGATCTCCTTCAGGACGGTCTTCTCCATGCGCGAGAAGACGAACCCGCCGAT
This sequence comes from Nigerium sp., assembly GCF_039811905.1. Classification (NCBI taxonomy): domain Bacteria; kingdom Bacillati; phylum Actinomycetota; class Actinomycetes; order Propionibacteriales; family Propionibacteriaceae; genus Nigerium; species Nigerium sp. The sequence goes on from NZ_JBDHZL010000014.1 coordinate 15,236, forward strand.
GAGCAGCATGATCACGGTGCCCGCGACGGCCGAGACGACCGGCAGCGGGTTGACGGGCTGCGGGAAGAACCCGGCCCGGAAGAGCTCCAGCACGCCGGAGTACGGGTTGGACGTGTAGATCCAGCGGATGAAGTGCGGGATGTACGGCTTCTCGAGGAACCTGATATCGAAGATGATCGGGCACAGGTAGAAGAAGACCCGCAGGAAGATGCGCACCAGCGGCATGATGTCGTTGATCAGCACGGTGATCGGCGCGAGCACGAGCCCGATGCCGATGCACATCAGGTACTGCAGCACGATCGCCACCGGGAAGAAGACGATCTGCCAGTTCAGGTGGGCCTCGCCGCGGATGAAGTAGATGGTGAAGAAGATGATCAGCACCGGCAGCGACAGCAGGAACTCGATGCCCTTCGCCGTCACCATGCGGATCACCCACAGCTCGCGCGGCAGCTTCGTCGAGCGGACCAGCTTCTGCTCGGCGATGAGCGCCCGCGGCGACTCGGCGACGGCGGCGTTGAACCACTGCCACGAGAGCAGGGCGACGATGAGGAAGAGGAAGTACGGCGAGTGGCCCGCGTCGCTGCGGTGAAAGATCACGGCGAACAGCATGAAGTAGATCAGCGCGTTCGCGAGGGGGTCGATGATCGTCCACAGGTACCCGAGGAAGCTCTGGGAGTACCGCACCCGCAGATCCCGCTTCACGAGGATGCCGAGAACCTTGCGGTCGGCCCACAAGGCCCGCAGTCGTGTGATCATCGAACGCCTTTCCGCCTGACGGCTGTCACAGCGTACCGCCCTGCGTCGCGAGCGCCCGGAGGGCGCCGCCGGTCTCGTCGTCGGCCACCGGACGCCCCACGAACTGCCCCAACAGGGACGCCTGATCGGCGCTCAGATCGCGATCCAGGAACTCCAGGCCGGGCGCCGCGACCCGCAGCGCCGGGACGCCGTAGAGCGCCCGCAGGTTCAGCAGCGCGGTGCTCGTGGCCCCCAGCACGACGGACGCCCCGACGATCCGGGCGTCCAGCTCGGCCGGCTCGGGGCCGGCGTAGACCTCGTGGGCGGCGTAGCGCGCGGGGTCCTCGACCGGGTGCGGCCGGACGACGAACCGCAGCCCCGCCCCGGACGCCTGCGCGGCCAGCCGGTCGACGTGGGCGGCGTAGGCGCCGGCGTCGAGCACGCCGAGCTCGACCCAGGGCTGCGAGAGCAGCACGGCCGTCCGCGGGGACGCCGCCCGCCGGACGCCGCCGTGCCGCCGGAACTCCGCCGCGACCTCGTCGTGGACGGCCCAGGACCCCCCACGCCGCTCGTACAGCGCCCAGCGCTGCGTGGTGAGCATGCGGCGCGCCCCGGTCGTCGCGAGCGCCCGGACGGTCGGCCACCAGCCGTCGCCGCCCTCGCGCAGCCAGGCGTCCCGCCGGGTCTGCCAGGTGCCGTAGGTGCCGAGGCCCTCGTCGGTGACGACCACGTGGAACGCGCGGCCGGGGTTCGCGGCCAGCAGGCGTCCGTAGGGCTTGATGCCCGGCGCGCCGATCGCGAGGTAGGCGAGACGTTCGCCGCGGCGTCCCCGCAGCGAGGACGCCTGCTCGATCGTCAGCCGGGGGTCGTCGGGCAGCAGCCGCCGCACGTCGGCGTCCGTGACGGCCTGCCGGCCGAGGAACGACCCGCGCCCGAGGTTGACCAGTGTCACCGGACCGTCGGTGCGCCGCAGCAGGTCGCGCAGCCAGCTCGCCGCGTACACGACGTGGCTCTGCGAACGGACGCCGGAGCAGAACACCCGGCGGGCGACGGCACCCATCACCACACCGGCGGGCGGCCGAGCCGGGTCATGCGGGCGACGGTCGCCCACGAGATCGGACGCCGCGGCCCGGCGTCGGTGCGCAGCCCTTCGGCCAGGCCCCGGAACCAGGTGGCGACGAACCGCGGGTCGCGCACCCGCGCGACGGTCGCGGCCGCCCAGACGCCCAGGTAGACCGGCAGGAGCGGTGCGGGCAGGTTGCGCTTGGCCACCCACGCCCGGTTGCGGGCGGTCAGGCGGTAGTGGTGGGCGTGCCGGGCGGCGGTGGTCGCCGGGTGGCAGACCTCGATGTCGGGGGCGTAGACGAGGCTCCAGCCGGCGTCGAGCAGCCGGAACGCCAGGTCGACGCCCTCGTGCCCGAAGAAGAAGTTGCCCGCCCAGCCGCCGGCGCTCTCGAACGCGGTCCGCCGGACGAGGCACAGCGCTTCCCAGAACACGGCGACGTCGCCGCCCTTCGCCCGGCCGGCGCGCAGCCGCGGCACCCAGCGCCTCGGCGTGGGCCGCCCGCCGGGATCGACCCCGTGCGGCTGGACGACCGCGACGCCCGGCCCCATGCGCGCGACCATGCGCGCCAGGACGTCGGGGCGCGGCAGGAACGCGTCGTCGTCGTAGAAGAACAGGAAATCGCCGGTCGCGTGGGACGCCCCGATGTTGCGTCCGCCCGGGCAGCCGGTGTTCTCGGGCTCGTAGTAGGTCTCGACCCAGCCGGGCACCCCCTCGGGACGCCAGCCGTTGCCGACGAGGATCGTCTGCAACTCCACGCCCGTCTGGGCGCGCAGCGTGTCAAGGGCCTTGGCCAACTCGGCGGGGCGGTTGCCCATCGACAGGACGATCGCCGACACCCTGGGACGTTGCATGGGGGACAACCTACTCGGTCGGGACGCCGCCGTCGCGGACCCCGATGCAGACCAGCACGTCGCCGATTCGCCGATGCCACACCCGCATCCCGGACGCCTCCGCGCCGAACCCGCGCGTGGTCACCCAGGCGAGGATCGGCGTCCCGGTGAGCTTCGCGGCGACCTCGGCGCGCGTCCAGGCGCGCCAGAAGGCGTCCGGGTCGGCGTCGCCGTGTTCGTGGTCCCCGGCGTCGGGCCCGCCCTCGGCGCGCCAGCGCGCGCCGAGGGCGTCCGGGATGGGCTGGGTGACCAGCTCGGCGTCGACCGCCCAGGCGCCGGGGGCGTCCGGACGCAGGCACACCCGCCGGTCGTCCGCCAGATAACTGTGGACGCCGCGGCAGCCGCTCGTGCACGGCCGGCCCCGCTCGGGGCGGGGGCTGAGGCGCAGCGCCCAGGGGTCGGCGGTCAGATCGACCCGCCGCCGTCGACGACGAGGACCTGGCCGTTGGTGTTCGTGTCGTCGAACAGCAGAAGGTCGACGTAGGGGACGATGTTCTCCGGCTCGACGAGCAGGCCCGTCGGGGTGCGCCGGGTGATCGCGTCGAGCTGGGTCTGGCCGAGCACCGAGCTCATCTCGGAGGCGAAGAACCCGGGCGCGATCGAGTTCGCGAGCACCCGGCCGTGCATCTCGCGGGCGATGGCGCGCATGGCCGAGTCGAGGCCGCCCTTCGTCGACGAGTAGGCGACGAGGCCGGCGTAGCCGCGCTGGGCGCAGATGGAGGTGACGAACACGATCCGGCCGCGGCCGGGGCCGGCGAGGATGCGGCGCAGCACCGTGCGGGTGAGCACGAGCGGGGCGGTCAGGTTGGTCGCGACGATCTGCTCGATCTTGGCCGGCGAGGTGTGGATGTGCAGGCTGTCCTGGCCGATGGCCGCGTTGTTGACGAGGCTGTCGATCGGGCCGAGCTTGGCCTCGGCCTCCTTGACGAACGCGGTGAGCGCCTTGCTGTCGGTCGCGTCGACGGACGCGACGTGGACGCGGTCGGGGTGGGCCGCGGCGAGGGCCTCCAGCTCGGGCGTGACCGTCCGCGCGAACGTGGCGACCTTCGCACCGCGGTCGACGATGGACTGCACGATCGCGAGACCGAGGCCGCGGGACCCGCCCGAGACGACGGTGACGGACGCGGGCGGGATCGGGGTGACGTCAGACATCGCTCTTCAGGCTCTCCTTGATCGGGATGGAGTCGCGCACGCGGAACCGGCGCGGCACCGCGTAGTCGGCGAGGCGCTCGGCGCACCAGCGCGCGAGGTCGGCCTCGGTGGTGGCCGGGTCGGCCAGCACGACCTCGGCGGTGACGACCGTGCCCACCAGCGGGGCCTTGCGGCCCTTGACGTTCGCCCAGGCCACGCCGGGGTGTGCCAGCAGGGTCTCGCGCACCTGGGACGCCGACACCTTCGAGCCGCCCACGTTGATCTCGTCGGACGCCAGCCGCCCGGTGATCAGGACGCGGCCGTCGCGGATCTCGACGCGGTCGCCGGTGTGCAGCTCGGCGTCCACCCCCTCGCCGCGGTGGGGCGAGGCGATGACGAGCTCGTCGCCGTCGATCGACAAGCGCGGACGCCCCTCGCGCGGCTCGCTGCCGAGCCACTTCTCGGGGAACCCGGCTTTGCCGTCGTGCACGGCGATCGAGGCGCCGGCTTCGGAGGACGCGTAGATCCAGGACACCCGCGCCGAGGGGAAGGCCTCGTGCAGCAGGTCGAGCACGGCCTGATCGACGGGCTCGCCGCCGAGGGTGACCTGCTGGAACGGGATGCGCGCCAGCGTGTCGCCGGAGCGCATGAGCGCCTGCCGCCAGAACGTCGGCGTGCCGGACGCCGCATCCACCCCGTGCTCGAGCGCGATCTCGGCCCAGTCGTCGAGCCGGTCGTTCTCGACGTAGACGACGGCTTGGTCGGCCAGCTCGAGGCCCAGCGTGGTGACCTGCCACCACGCGTACGCGCCGGGGGTGTAGGGGCACAGCCAGGTGCGGGGCGGCTGGGCGCCCTTGACGGTGGTCAGCGACTCGAGCGTGTGCGCGACGTGCTTGGGGCGTCCGGTGGATCCGGAGGTCAGCAGCCAGACCCGCCCGGGCGTGGCCGGGCGCGGGTCGGGCAAGGGATCGACGGCGACCGAGTCGCCGTCGACGTCGACCGTCGCGAGCCCGGCCACGCGGAGCCCCTCGACGAGGCCCGCCTCCTTGCGGGAATGCGCCGCGACGAGGGTCTCGCGCCCCGGGTGCGTGGCGTGGATCCAGACGGCGCGGAGCGCGTCGATGTTCGAGCCGACGAAGAACGCGGACGCCTCGGGCGCCTCGAGCGCGGCCAGGTCGCGCCAGGTGCCCTCGAACGACCCGGCGACGATGCGGTTGCCCGCGCCGGCGGGCTCGCTCACTCCTCAGCCTCCAGGAGTTGCTGCACGAAGTCGAGCACGTCGCCGATCGTGCGGATGGAGCGCAGGCCGGGGGCGTCGAAGTTCAGCTCCTCGTCCACCTCGTCTTCCACCTTCAGCGCCAGCTCGGAGAAGTCGAGCGAGCGGAAACCGAAGGAATCGAGCGGCGTCGCGTCGTCGGCGGGCAGCTCTTTGCCCTGCTTGGCCATCACCTCGGACATCATGCTGCGGACCTGCTCGCGGCTCAGTTGGCTCATCGGTTTCCTACCCTCTGATCGGGAATGTCGCGCTGTAGTCTAGCGACGATATCCCCGCCCGAGCCTGCACGCGCGGGGGCCGCGCCGAGCACGAGAGGCACCCATGCTGCGACCTGCGACCGACGCCGACCGGGACCTGATGCTGCCCTGGCGCAACCACCCCGAGGTGCGCTCCGTGTCGCTCACCCAGCACGAGATCAGGCCCGAGGAGCACGCCGGGTGGTGGAAGAAGACGAAGTCCGACCCGACCCGCGCGGTGCTGATCTACGAGCGCGACGGCGTCCCGTCCGGCGTGGTGTCGTTCTTCGATCTGGACGCCGAGGCCGGGTCCGGCTGGTGGGGCTACTACCTCGACAACGACGGGCTGACCGAGCGCGGCGCGATGTTCCCGGCGTGGATCGCGATCCAGCGCGAGGCCGTCAAGTACGCCCGCGACGTGCTGAAGCTGCACACGCTCGACGGGGAGACGCTGGCGTCCAATCAGTCGGTGCGCGACTTCAACGCGCGCCAGAAATTCGACGAGGTCGAGACGTACCTGCGCGAGATCGACGGCGTCCCGACCGAGGTCGTCCACACCCGCCGCACGTTCGAGGAGAACGCCCGATGAGCCGTCCCAGCATCACGATCGGCGACCGCAGGGTCGGCGCCGACGCACCGCCGTTCTTCCTCGCCGAGATGAGCGGCAACCACAACGGGAGCCTCGCTCGGGCGCTGGAGATCGTGGACGCCGTCGCCGAGGCCGGCGCGCCCGCGATCAAGCTGCAGACCTACACGGCCGACACGATCACGATCGACGCCGACACCCCGAACTTCCGCATCAGCGACGGCCACTCGCTGTGGGGGTCGCGGCGGCTGTACGAGCTGTACGACGAGGCGCACACGCCGTGGGAGTGGCACGAGGAGATCTTCGCGCGGGCGTCCGAGAAGGGGATGCTGGCGTTCTCCAGCCCGTTCGACCCGACGGCGGTGGACTTTCTGGAGGGGCTGGGCGCCCCGGCGTACAAGGTGGCGAGCTCCGAGATCGTCGACCTGCCGCTCGTGCGGGCGATGGCGGCCACGGGCAAGCCGATCATCATCTCGACGGGGATGGCGTCGCTGTCGGAGATCGACGCCGCGGTGCAGGCGGCGCGGTCGACGGGCAACGAGCAGATCGTCGTCCTGAGCTGCACGGCCGAGTATCCGGCCGACCCGGCGTCCGCGAACCTGCGGTCGCTGCCGACGCTCGCGGCGGCGTTCCAGACGCTGGTGGGGCTGTCGGATCACACGATGGGGATCGGCGTCCCGGTGGCGTCGGTCGCGTTCGGGGCGTGCCTGATCGAGAAGCACGTGACGACGCGCCGCGCCGACGGGGGCGTCGACTCGGCGTTCTCGCTGGAGCCCGAGGAGGTCGCGGCGCTCGTCCGCGAGACCGAGGTGGCCTGGCAGGCGCTGGGGGAGAACCGCATCGGCGCGAAGGAGTCCGAGCGGGAGGGCCTGCGGTTCCGCCGCTCGCTGTACGTGACGCGCGACGTGACGGCGGGGGAGCTGGTCGGCCCCGACAATGTGCGCTCGATTCGTCCGGCGGGCGGGCTGGCGCCCGACGAGTTCGGCGTGGTCGAGGGGCGTCCGTTCCGGGTGGACGCCGTCAAGGGCACGCCGTTGACGTGGGAGATCATCTGAGCGGCCGGGACTCACCCGGCCTGGGGACGAGGACGCGGCGCCATCCGGCAGCGCGGCTCGGATCTGCGGCGAGCCCCTAGCCGCGGAGTCGCCGGAGGACGCCCTTGGCCACGCGTTTGCCCTTCCCGGCGACGCGACGCGCGGTCCGGACCGCCTTGTCGCCGACCTTGTGACTGACGTACTGCAACTCGGTCCAGGCCAGCCGGGAGCGCAGGGTGCGGATGGTCTCGTTGTTCCGGTCGATCGCCGCGACCAGTTGCTGTTCGTCGAGCGCGTCGAACGGGTCGCGGGCCGAAGGCGCGGCGATCACGAACTCACGCACGGGCCGGCTGGGCTCGGGCAGCCCGGCCATGGCTCCGATCGCCCGCAGGAGGTCCGCGTCGTCCATCGTGGACGGCCACGGGTGCCGCCAATGCCGGCCGCGCACGATCGCCACGAACGTCGCGAGCGCCGCCCACAGGTCGTCGAGGGTCGCGGATCCGGACGCCTCGACGACGCCCGTCATGCCGTCGGGTCCGCTGAGCACGAGCGAGGGGCTCGGGTCGACCGGACGCCCCTCCACCGCTTCGCGCCACGCGCGGAGCAACCCGCGCAACGTCGGGAGGTCGTGGGAGGCGCATCCGTCGGCGAGGAGTGCCAGCAGCGGCGTCCCACTGCCGCCGTCCTCGCGCCACTCCGTCACAGGCCCATGCTCGACGAGCGTGGCCGCAAGAGCCGTGTGGGTCGGCTCGGTCGGCCGCAGGACGAGGAGCCAGCCCGACGCCAAGGCGTCCGCCTGGCCGGCCATCCCGAACGACCGCAGAAGCCACGACGGGTCGGGCCCCCGCAACGGCCACGCGGCGGTGTGCCAGGCGACGACGTCGGCGAGGGCGCCGCGAGGAGTGTCGAGCCGGCGGGCGCTGCGGACGTCCGGGAAGCTCGGCCCGAGCGCCCACACGGTCGCGCCGCCGAGGGAGGCGGCCGCGGCGTCGGCAGTGCGGGGGCGAGAGGCGTCCCAGGTGGCCAGAACGTTCCAGTCGGCGTCCGAGTTGGCCAGCCGTGGGTTGTGCGTCGCCGTCAGGCGATGGAGCCCGAGGTCGTTCTCGACGGCGAGCACCACCGTGCCGGTCGGGCTCAGCCGGTCGGTGACGTCGGTGAGGATCGCGCCCCAAGGGCGGGCCTCGCTCTCGAGCGGCAGCACGCTGGCGAGGTCGGCGCACACGATCGTGTCGTAGCCGGACGCCTCCGCCGGCAGGTCGGCTACGTCGCCGCACCAGACGCGCCCCTCGGGCAGGCGTTCGCCGTAGGTCGCCGAGTCCGGGATCGACCGGACGACCGCGTCGACGCTCTCGGCCCTCGCGGAGACGTCGGCCAGCAGCGCCAGGTCCACCGGCCCGACGACCAGGCACCGGCCGTGGACCTGCGCGGAGATCAGGCCGGCGACGACTGAGGCGGCGCCGAGCGCGCCACGCTCGAGGTCGGACCAGTGTTGTGTCGCGCCTCTCACCAGGGTCACGTTGTCGGGGTGCGTGAGGGTGCGGATCTCAACCATGGTTCTCCCAACCGAGGACGACGCGGAGTTCGTCGGGGTCTAGCAAGTGATCGGCCCCGAGTTCGGCGTCGGCGACCGCTCGCGCACGGCCGGTGTCGAGGCGGGCACCGTACATGTCGGGGTACCAGGCGTGCAGCAATTCCTCTCCCAGGAAGCCTGGTTTGCCCCCGACGAAGTCCATCGGGTCGCCGTAGACGCCGGCCTCGCAGCCGGTGGCGAGACCGTACAGAATCGCCGTCGACAGCCGGTTGGACGCCACCCGCTTGTGGCGCCGCAGTTCGGAGAGTTGGCTATGGAGGAAGTTGCTCGTCGTCCCCGCCCACTTCGTGCCGCGGTGGCCGTGGCAGATGACCCGGAAGCCGGCGTCCTCGTAGAACCGGCGGATCTGGGGCTGCTCGTACTCGACGTAGTACAGGCACATGGTGACCGGGCCGTCTTCGGTCTCCTTGATCTCGTCGATCAAGCGCTGATGGTCACCCTCGACCTGCTCGTAGTCGACCGTGCCGTGGAACGGGTACCAGATGGTGCCTGAGCGCTCGGCGGTGTCGTCGGGGAGGAGTCTGTCGAGGTACAGGAACGGGGCGCCGATGACGAAGTAATCGCGCCAGCCGATGATCTGACCACGGCGGCGGCACACGTCCGACCAGGCGAATCGGGTGTATCCGACCGGGGGCTGATGCCCGTAGCCGTAGCCGTGAACGAACGTCCAGCCGTGCTGAACAATTCCCTGGATGGGCGGTGGGTTCGCCGCGTCGAGCCCACAGTAGTCGGCCAGGACGTGGGCGTGGCCGTACCAGTGGTTGCTCGAGTCCATGGCGGTCAGCATAGGGGCAGGATTCGCGGACGTGCGGCGCGACGCGACGGGGGTGTTCACGATAGAAAGGACGCATGTCCCCCAAGCTCAGCGTCGTTGTCCCCTTCCACGCCGTCGAGTCCTACATCGAGCCTTGTCTCGAGTCGATTCGGACCCAGTTGTATCCCAACATCGAGGTCATCATGGTGGATGACGGGTCCCCCGACGGAAGTTCGGCGATCGCCGAGCGGTACACCCGTCAGGACGACCGGTTCAAACTGATTCGGTTGCCCCATCCGCACGGGCCCGGCCCCGCCCGGAATGTGGGCATCGCGGAGGCGACGGGCGAATACCTCGCGTTCGTCGACAGCGATGATCTGCTGCCACCTCGGGCCTACACGAGGATGGTGGGTTCCCTCGAGCAGACAGGGTCCGATATCGCCGCCGGCAACGCGTGGCGCTTCTCGAACTCCACGGGCACGCGACCGTCGTGGACCCACCGTCAGGCGTTCGAGGAGGACCGGACGGCTACCCACATCAACGAGTTCCCGCTGCTCGTGCGCGACCGAATGCTGTGGAACAAGGTGTACCGCCGCTCGTTCTGGGACGCCCACGGCTACGAGTTCCCGGCGATTCGCTACGAGGACTACCCGGTGGCGCTGCGGGCGCACCTCGAGGCATCGTCGGTCGACGTCATCAGCAAGCACGTGTACCTGTGGCGTGACCGTGAGTCTGGGGACTCCATCACCCAACGGACTTTCGACGTCGACAACGCCCGCGACCGCGTGACCTCGGCGCACATGATCCTGGACTCGCTGGCAGAGGCGACGCCGGCGGTGGCGGAAGCCGTGCACGCGTACTTCATCGATGTCGACATCGTGGCGCTGGCGGGGGCTCTCGCGACCGCCCCTGCCGCCTATCAGCCCGAGTTGGAGACGCTGGCCATCGGGTTGGCGCGCCGCCTCGAGCCCCAGCAGCAAGGGCCGACTCGGCTGGCCCGTCTGGCGCACCTGGCGTTCCGGGACGGCGACGTCAACCTCCCCGTGGCCTTGGCTCGCTGGCGCTCCGACGGAGACCGTGCTGCGCTGCTCAAGGCCGTCGGCCGCGATCCGAAGCTCTACAAGGTGCCCTCCGTCGTTCGAGCCATCACGCCCCGCCGCCGAGTGCAGAACCCGCTGCGGCCACGCCGGCTGCGCGCTCAACTCATCGGGGGCCGTGTCGAGAACGCCGAGATGTTCCTCGACGTCGAGTTCAAGCTGCGGCGTCAGTTCGCACAGGGAGCCACGGTCCACGCGGTGATCGAGAAGGGACGCGGCGAGATCCCCATCGACTCGATGGAGCCCGTGCCCGGCGGTGTGCGCCTCACGCTTCGGATCGGCGCCGACACGGTCGAGAGGCTGGGCCGGAAGGATCGGCGCGTCCGGCTGCACGTGCGCAACGGCGTCCTTCGGTGGGCGGGAGGAATCGAGCTTGTCGACGCCGTCACGCCGCCGGTGGCCCGCCTGGCCAACGGGCGGTGGCTCTCGGCACGCCGTGCCGACGCCAACAGCGTCGCCTTGCACCTCGGCTACGTCGTGAATCCGGTGCCTGCGGCGGCGCGGATCGTCGATGGCGACTTCGTGCTCGACTTCGCGCATCATCGCACCGGCACGCTCGCCGTGGTCCGGCCAGAGCCGACGCCGTGGCTCTCCGTGCCGATCGCCGACGGCGTGGCGCGCATCCCGTCCGCGGACGTTCTCGAGGGGGATCCCTCCGACAACCCCTTCTCGGGTCGCGCCTATCGTGAGGTCACCGTCTTGCGCGGGCATTCGTGGGCGCGGGTCTACCTCACGAACGCGGTCGATGAGATCCGGGTCGGCGAGGCGACCTTGGAGTTGCAGCCTGCGACGGCAGGGTACCTGCAGCTCGTCCACGACCGGCATCTCGACGACGCGCTCCTCGACGCGGAGGCCACCGAGTCGGCGACGAACCGACGCGGGGAGGAACTGGCGAACGAGGAGGCGCGCGCGACGGACGCCTGAGCGTCAGCGGGCCGTCCAGCCGCCGTCCACGGTGACGGTCGAGCCGGTGACGAATGTCGAATGCGGTGAGGCGAGGAAGAGCAGGGCGGTGCGAATCTCGTCGGGGCGTCCGATGCGCCGTAGGAGGGTATGGGCCCCCAGGTCTGCGATGAACAAGGTGTTGGCCTGGGCGGCCTCCGCGGGGAACGGCCCGGGCACGATCGCGTTCGCCCGGACGCCTTGCGGGCCGAGTTCCGCAGCCTGATACCGGGTCAATTGCAGCAGTGCGGCCTTGACGGCGCCGTAGTACGGCGGCGTCCGGCCGGCCTCCGTCGCGTAGACGGCTAGGTCGGGCGCCACGACGCCGTACATCGAGGAGACGTTGATCACGCTGGGAGATCCGCCTGCCGCGACCGAGGCGGCGAAACCCGGGCGTGCCGCCTCGGCCCCGCGCCAGGCCGCCTTCACCGCCAACTCGTAGGCCTCGTCGAACAGCTCGCCGGTTGCGGTCGCCAGCGAGCCGCCGTGCCCGACGTGCGCGTTGTTGACCAGCACGTCCAGCCGCCCGTGCGCCTCCGCAACCTCGGAGACGAATGCGGGCCAGGCGTCCGAGGCGACGTCGACGGGCCGCGTCCGGATCGTCAGTCCGTCCTCGGCGAGTCGCCCGGCGAGGGCGTCCAGCTTGCTCGGCGTCCTGGAGACCGCGTAGACGGTCGCTCCGGCAGACGCTAACGCGGAGACCATCGGCCCACCGAGCCAGCCGGTCGCGCCGGTGACGATCGCGACCGCGCCGTCCAGCCGAAAGAGATCCGCGCCATCGATCATGACTTCCTCCAGGTGCTGGGGTCCACGAGGCCGGCTGATCCGGCAGGCAGACGCTCGCCGACGAGGGCCAACTCGTCAGCGGTCAGCGGGGGGTTGCGGGCCAGCGCCGCGTTCTGCTGAACCTGCTCGGGCGTCTCCGCCCCCAGGACGACCGACGTCACGAAGCCGTGGCCGAGGGCGTAGGCGACGCACAGATCGGCCCGGTTGGTGCGCCCCAGTTCGCTGACCAACGCCTCGATCGCAGGGACGTGCTGGGCGCCCTCGGCCGGGTCCGGCCAGTCGGACGCCGCCCCGCCGGCGAGCAGCCCCTGCAGAAACACGCTGCGGACGGTCACCGTGACGTCGGGACGCCGCTCCAGCGCGGCGAGCACCGGCTTCGCCAGCCAGCGGCGATCCACCAGGTTGAACGGGAATTGGACGTACCCGAGCAGCGGGTCCTCCAGCAGCGGCAACAGCTCGTCGGGGGCCGCCAGCGATGCCCCGACGGCCGCGAGGCCGGTCTCGCGTGCCTGCCGCAGCACATCCCGGACGCCTGGCCGCCACCAATCCGCCGCGCGGTGCACGAGCACGGCGTCGAGCTGGGTGGAGGCGAGCGCCGCACGCGAGGCGTCCAGGGAGGCGGCCGCGTCGGTGGCCGCCTCGGCGTCCGACGTCAGCGGGGCAATCTTGGTGATCACCCGCGGAATGGGCGACCCGCCGGCCGCCGCCCCGATGGCCTCCTCGGAGTCGCCGTAGGCGCGGGCGGTGTCGACGTGGCTCGCGCCCCCCGCGACCGCTTCGGCCAGGATGCGTCGAGCTGAGTCGCGGGACGGCTTGCCCGTCCGGTTGACGATCCCATAGTCGAGACCGAGTTGGACGCCGCCCAGGATCCAGCGGCTCTGCGCGATCATGCGTCGCCCCGGCGAGGGCAGACGACGAGTTTGCCGGGCGCCGGCACCAGCGCGGCCGACGTGCAATCAAAGGCACGGTCGATCGCGGTGCGGGCCTCGGCGGGCAGCCGGTGGGGCGGAATCCAGCCGGTGTCCCAGATCAGATACCGGGCGCCGTCGGCGTCGGTCAAACAGCGCATGCTGTCGGCGTAGCTGCGGGTGGGTACCACGACTGCCGGGTAGACCGTCGCGCGCTGTAACCACTGCGGCGATGGGTAACGGCAGGTCGTGGGGTTGCCGAGTGCGTAGTTGATGGAGCCGAAGGTGAGGTAAAGAACATCGGTGCGAGCGCCGATGCGCCCGCGCAGTTGTGTGTACTGCGCTTCGCTGGCACGGACGCCGGCCGGGTTCGGAACGGCGCCGATCTGGGCGTTCATCACGTCGAATGAGTAGGACGAGGTCGGTAGGTTCGCCACGGCCAACGAGGCGGCGAGCGCGACGGGGGCTGCGACGAACCAGCCCCGGGCCGCGGGTCGCCGTGCGGTGAGCGCGAACAGCAGCAGCCCCAGCAGCACGATGACGCCGATGGCCCCGATCGCCACCGACAGGTGCCCGCGCCGCCAGGCGAGAGGCTGAGCGAGTAGGACGCCCCCCGCCACCGCGACCGCAGCGGTCGCCAGCGACAGCGCGGGCGCGATGTTCGGCCGGACAATCAGGGCGAGCCCCCAGACCGCGGCCGCCGCCAGGGGCAGCGAGGAGTAGTGGTACATGAACTCTTCGCCCTGAAGGTAGCCCGGCAGCGCGCTCGCGACCACGGAGGCTAGGCCGCACAGGGCGAATTCGACCCGGCGGCCGGCCGACCTCCCGGAGGCCGACGCCAGGCCGACCAGTGCCAGCGGGACCGTCGCGATCAACGGGACGAGCACCGCATTGTTGGCCACGAAGGTGGCCCAGTGGTGCAGGTCGGACAGTCGCAAGCCGTGGGAGAGCGGCGATTGGCGAGGCAGGTGGCCCTGATCGACCGTCCAGGTGATCTCCCACGGGAACGCGACGACGTTGAGGGCGAGCCACCCAGCGCCCCACACGGCCGTCGCGACCGCCGCGCCGACCGCGAGCCGGCGGTCGGCGATCCAGAGCGCCAGGACGCCCGCGATCACGAGCGGCGCCGCCGGCGCCTTCATCGCGACGACCAGCATGAACAGCAGCCCGGCGAGGACCGCGCCCACCCAGCGCCGGCGGGGGATCAGGCCGACTCCCACGCCCGCCACCGCGATCACGCCAGCCACCCAGTCGGGCTCCAGGAAGTTCCAGGGCGGTGCGACCACGCCGGCGGCCGTCACCGCCCCCGAGACCAGGGCCGCGCGGGAGGCGTCCAGGTGCCGACGCAGGCCCGCGAAGAGCAGCAGTCCGGCGATCGCGACCAGCACCCCGGCCTCCGCGCGGACGATCGCCTGCGCCAAGCCTCCGTTGGCGACGGGGGTGACCAGCCCGCGCACGGCGTCCATGCCCTGGATGAGGAGGCGATAGGGCAGCGGGCGGGCCATGAAGAGGTCGACCGTGCTGATGCCTTGCCCGGCCGTCGTCTCCAGGGTCCCGAAGGCATAAGTGACGTCACCGTTCAGCCGCGCGGGAAAGCTCGCCGCGAACGCGACGAGCACGGCGACAACGCCCACGACGTGCGTCGCGAGCGGGGGCGTCGGGCCGGTGGAGGCGGCCTTCGCGCTCACCGCCGCGCCCTCAGCCGACGATGCCGGTCAGCGTCTCGATGACGCGATCGACGTCGGAGTCGGTGAGGTCGGCGAACATCGGCAGCGACAGCTCCTCGGCGTAGAACTGCTCGGCGTTCGGGCACAGGCCGCGCCGGAAGCCCAGGTCCTCGAACAGCGGGTGCCAGTACACCGGGATGTAGTTCACCTGCACCCCGATGCCGGACGCGCGCATCTTCTCGAAGACCTCGCGGCGCCGGCCGTCCTTGATGCGCACCGGGTAGAGGTGCCAGGTCGGGTCGACGCCCTCCCGGACGCCGTGGATGCCGAGCCCGTCGACCCCCGCGAACGCCTCCTGGTAGCGCGCGAAGATCTCGGCGCGCCGCGCCTTGAAGGACGCCAGCCGCTTCAGCTGGCTGAGGCCGAGCGCGCAGTGGACGTCGGAGAGCCGGTAGTTCAGCCCCCAGGAGTGCACCTCCTGGTGCCACGGGCCCTCGTCGGGGTAGCGCATCCGGTCGCGGTCGCGCACGAGCCCGATGAAGTGGAACTCGTGAGCGCGCTGGCCGAGCGCCGCGTCCCTCGTCGCGACCGCGCCGCCCTCGGCGGTCGTCATGTTCTTGGTCGGGAAGAACGAGAAGGTCGTGAGGTCGGCGACCGAGCCCACGTGGCGTCCGTGTGTCAGCGAACCGATCGAGTGCGCCGCGTCCTCCACCGTGAGCGCCCCGACGCCGTGCGCCAGCTCGTTGATCCGGTCGATCTCGACCGGCTGGCCCGCGAAGTCGACGGGCGCGACCACCTTCGTGCGTTCGCTGAGGAGGGGCTCGATCGCCGCCGGATCCACGTTCGCCGTGTCCGGCTCGATGTCGGCGAACTTGATGGACGCCCCGAGCGCGACCGCGCACGACGCGGTCGCCACGAACGTCATCGGCGTCGTGATCACCTCGTCGCCCGGACCGACGCCCGCGGCCGCGTACGCCGTATGCAGGGCCGCCGTGCCGGACGTCACCGACACGGCCCGGGCGGCGCCGACGTACTCGGCGATGGCCTCCTCGAACGCCGTGACCGTCGGCCCCGTTGTCAGCCAGTCGCCGCGCAGCACGGCCGCGACGGCCTCGATGTCGTCCTCGTTGATGGACTGTCGGCCGTAAGGGAGCACGTCAGACCTCCGTGGCCAGGATCTTCATCATTTCCTCGCCCGAATACCACTGATCGTTCTTGTCCGACGTGTAATGGAACCCCTCGGGGACGGGCGTGCCGTGCTCGGGCGGCACGTAGCCCCACGTGGCGAGGTCGGGCTGCAGGACGAACCGGTGGTCCGAAATGCGCAGCGTGCGGCGCCCCTCCTCGGCGGAGATCATCTCCTCGTGCAGCTTCTCGCCCGGACGCAGGCCGATCTCGTGCATCTTCGCCCCCGGCGCCACCGCCTGGGCGAGGTCGACGATCTTCATCGACGGGATGCGCGGCACGAACAGCTCGCCGCCCTGCATCAGCTCGAAGCTGCCGACGACGAACTCCACCGCCTGCGGCAGCGTGATGAAGAACCGCGTCATGCGGAAGTCGGTGATCGGCAGCGAGTCGCCGCTCTCGGCGAGCCTGCGGAAGAACGGGATGACCGAGCCGCGGCTGCCCATCACGTTGCCGTACCGGACGACCGAGAACCGCGTGCCGTACGCCGCCGCGTAATGGTTGCCCGAGATGAACAGCTTGTCGGCCGTCAGCTTCGTCGCGCCGTACAGGTTGATCGGGCTGGATGCCTTGTCGGTGCTGAGCGCCACGACGCGCTTCACCCCCGCATCCATGGACGCCTCGATGACGTTCTGGCTGCCGATCACGTTCGTCTTCACGAACTCGTACGGGTTGTACTCGGCCGTGTCGACCTGCTTGTAGGCGGCAGCGTGCACCACGTAGTCGACGCCCCGCATCGCCCGGTTCAGCCGCGGGAGATCGCGGATGTCGCCGAGGAACCACCGCAGCCGCGGATCGTCGTTGAACATCTGCCGGCACTCGTACTGCTTGAGCTCGTCGCGGCTGTAGATCACGACCCGACGCGGGTTGATGTCGTTGAGCAGGCGCGTGACGAACGCCTTCCCGAAGGAACCGGTGCCGCCGGTAATGAGGATGGACGACCCTTCCAAGATGCTCACGTGGGGGATTCCTTTGCTCTCGGGGTGACTCCTGGGTGCCGGTGGCGGGCCGCACCCGCTCCCACCGCGCTTGGACACTACCATTCAGGGCCATGGTTGCCGCCCCGACTCCCCACACCCGTGTCGCCATCCGCTGCGACGCGACGACGCGCTCGGGAGTCGGCCATCTGGTGCGCCAGGTCGCCCTCGCCGAGGAGCTCGTGGGGCGGGGTCACGGCGTCCGGTTCGTGGGGGATCTCGAGGTGCCCTGGGCGCGCAAACAGGTCTCCGATCGGGGGTTCCGCTTGGACGCCGTCCCGCCCGGGCCGCTCGGCGCGGCCCTCGCGGCGTCCGGGGTGAACGCCGTCGTCATCGACGGCTACGAGATCGCCGCGGACGCCGGCCGCACCTGCCGGGCGTCCGGGCTCGGCGTCCTGACGATGGTGGACGGGCCCTTCGGGCTGCATCAGGACGCCGACGTCTACGTCGATCAGAACCTGGGCGCGGCGGCCCCGCCGAACGCGCGCCCGGGGGCGGAGTTCCTGCTGGGGCTCGACTACGTGCTGTTGCGCGACCTCGTGCGGGAGCGCCGCGACCGGGCCCAGCGGCGGCTCGCGCCCGGCGAGCCGCCGCGCGTGCTGGTCGTCTTCGGCGGCACCGACCCGTACGAGGGCGCGCCGGTGCTCGTCCCGATGCTGCTGGACGCCGACGTCCCGGTCGAGGTGCTCGCCATCGCCGCCCGCCCCGAGGTCGCCGCGCACCTCGACGGGCTGGAGCGCGCCGCGGGCCAGACCGTCACCGTGCTGCCGCCGACCGACGACCTGCCCGGCGTGGCGGCGTCCTGCGACGCGGTGGTCAGCGCGTCCGGCACGAGCGTGTGGGAGATGCTGTGCCTCGGCCTGCCGCTCGGCCTCGTCTGCGTCACCGAGAACCAGGTGCTGGGCTACCGCGAGGCCACGCGCGAGCTCTGCCTGCCGGTGGGGCAGTTGGGCCCCCTGCGCGCGGACGCCGCCGCCCGCCGCGCGGGCGTCGCCGAGCTGCGCCGGCTGCTCACCGACGCCGGGTTGCGGGAGCGCCTGGCCGCACGGGGGCGCGCGCTCGTCGACGGCCGCGGCCGCGAGCGGGTGGCGGACGCCGTGGAGCGGCTCGCCCTGCGCTAGCTTGAGCGCATGCGCACGCGTGTGGTGATCCAGTCGCGGTTGTCGTCGTCCCGGCTGCCCGGGAAGGCCCTGATGAACGTGGCGGGGATGCCGCTGATCGAGCTGGTCGCGCGGCGGGCGTCCCGCACGGGGTACGAGGTGATCGTGGCCACGTCGGTCGAGCCGTACGACGACCGCATCGCGACCCACCTGGAGCGCGTCGGCATCCCGGTGATGCGCGGCTCGCTGGACGACGTGCTGGGCCGGTTCGTCGAGGCCACCGCCGACCTGGCCCCCGGCGACCGGGTGGTGCGGCTCACCGGCGACAATCCGGTGGCCGACGCCGCCCTCGTCGACGAGCTGATCGACGCCGTGGTCGCCGACGGGCACACGTACGGCCGCATCGACACCGAGCGGGTGGCCGAGGGCATCAGCGCCGAGGTCTTCACCGCCGAGGCCCTCCGTGAGGCCGGCGAACAGGCCTACCTCCCGTACGATCGCGAACACGTGACGCCGTGGCTGCGTCGCGAGCTCGGCGAGTTGCTGTTCGCGCCCGCCGACAACCCCGGGGACCCCGTCGCCTACCGCTGCACGACCGACTGCCTCAACGACTACGACCGCATCAGCCGCCTGTTCGACGACGAGCCCGACCCGGTCGGCGTCCCGTGGTCGCGGCTGGTCGCGAAGCTGAAGAACGCCGTGGACGCCCTGGGCCCCATGGCGCGCCGCGCCGACCGGCCCGGGCCGCGGCTCACCGAGGTCGTGCTCGGCACCCGGCGCGTCGGCTACACGGGCCACAGCGAGACGCGGGACGGCTCGGTGGTGCGCGACGTCTTCGCCCAGGCCGTGAACCGCGGCGTCAGCCACGTGGTCGCCGCCGACCCGCGCGACACCGAGGTCGTCCGGCAGGGCACGCTGCCCGCGCTGCAGCAACGGCTCGGGACCATCGTCCGGCTGCCCGTGCTCGCCCACGACGCGACGCCGCGGCACCTCATCACCCAGGTCCGGGCGGCCGTCGAGCGGGCGTTCGCCGACGTCGGCCAGCGCAAGCTCGCGGGCGCCGTGTTCTCGTCGGTCGACGACGCCTTCGCCGGCGACGGTGCCACCTGGAAGCGCCTGTCCGACTACAAGCTGGCCGGCTCGGTCACCGAGATCGGCGTCAGCCTGCGCGACACGCAGGAGGTCGCGATCCTGGACCAGTTGCCCGGGCTCGACCTGGTGATCGTCCCCCTGGGCCGCGACGACCGGTTCCTGGCGCAGGCCATCGCCGACCGCCTCGACGACCTGGCCGCGCAGGGCGTCACGATCCTGGCCAGCGTCGGCGACGCGACCGCCGGGGCCGCCCTGGCCGCGCTGCGCGTGCCGTGGATCGACGCGGTGATCGTGGACGCGGCGACCGCCGACGACCTGGATGGCGTGCTCGACGCGGCGGCCGATCGCTAGGCTGGCGTCCATGACGTTCCGGCTCGCGGTCCTCGTCTCGGGCTCGGGCACCCTCTTGCAGGCGTTGCTGGACGCGCAGGCGTCCGGGGCGCTGCGGGCCGAGGTTGTGGCCGTGGGGTCCGATCGGCCGGGCATCGAGGGGTTGGCGCGCGCCGAGCGCGCGGGCGTCCCGACGTTCACGCACCCGCTCGCCCGGGGCGCCGATCGCGCGGCGTGGGACGCCGAGCTGGCCGGCCTCATCGGGGCCTACGAGCCGGACCTGGTCGTCTCGGCCGGGTTCATGAAGCTGGTCGGCGACGCCGTGCTGGCCCGGTTCGGCGGGCGCCTCATCAACACGCACCCCGCGCTGCTGCCGAGCTTTCCCGGCGCCCACGGCGTCCGGGACGCGCTGGCCCACGGCGTCAAGGTCACCGGCTGCACGGTCTTCGAGATCGACGCCGGGGTGGACACGGGCCGAATCATCGACCAGGTGCCCGTCCGGGTGGAGCCCGGCGACACCGAGGAAGCACTGCACGAGCGCATCAAGGTCGCCGAGCGGGCTCTGCTCGTCGACACGGTCAACGCGCTGGCGGACGCCGGCGCCGAAAGGGAGACATGAGCGAACGCAGCCCGATCCGTCGGGCGTTGGTATCCGTCTACGACAAGTCCGGGCTGGTCGACCTCGGCCGCGCCCTGGTCGACGCCGGCGTCGAACTGGTGTCCACCGGCGGCTCGTTCCGGGCGCTCACCCGGGCCGGCCTGCCCGTCACCGAGGTCGCCGAACTGACCGGCTTCCCCGAGTGCCTGGACGGCCGGGTCAAGACGCTGCACCCGAAGGTCCACGCCGGCATCCTCGCCGACCGCCGGCTCGAATCGCACCGCGCGCAGCTCGACGAGCTCGGCATCGCGCCGTTCGACCTCGTCGTGAGCAACCTCTACCCGTTCACCGAGACCGTCGCCTCGGGGGCCACCCCCGACGAGTGCGTCGAGCAGATCGACATCGGCGGGCCGTCCATGGTGCGCGCGGCCGCGAAGAACCACCCCAGCGTCGCGATCATCACCTCGCCCGCCCAGTACCCCCAGGTGCTGGCGGCCCTGGACGCCGGCGGCTTCACGCTGGACCAGCGCCGCGACCTGGCTGCGGCCGCCTTCGAGCACACCGCCGAGTACGACATCGCCGTGGCGGGCTGGATGAACGCGACGCTCGCCTCGCAGCCGGAGGAGGACGACGCGTCCACGGGCGCGGCGTTCCCCGCCTGGATCGGCGGCGCCTGGCACAAGGAGCACAGCCTGCGCTACGGCGAGAACAGCCATCAGCCGGCCGCCCTGTACTCCTACCCGGCCGGCCCCGACGGCATCGCCCAGGCGAAGCAGCTCCACGGCAAGGAGATGAGCTACAACAACTACACCGACGGGGACGCCGCCTACCGCGCCGCCTACGACTTCGACGAGCCGTGCGTCGCGATCATCAAGCACGCGAACCCGTGCGGCATCGCGGTGGCCGGCACGATCGCCGAGGCGCACGCCAAGGCGCACGCGTGCGACCCGCTGAGCGCGTTCGGCGGCGTCATCGCGACGAACCGTCCGGTCAGCCTCGAGATGGCCCAGACCGTCGCCGACATCTTCACCGAGGTCGTCATCGCGCCCGGCTACGAGGACGGCGCGGTGGAGGCCCTGTCGAAGAAGAAGAACGTCCGGCTGCTCGTCGCGCCGCCGTACCAGCATCGCGAGCGGCAGCTCCGCTCGATCTCGGGCGGCGCGCTCGTGCAGGCGCCCGACAAGCTGGACGCCGCCGGCGACGATCCGGCCACGTGGCAGCTCCAGGCCGGGGACGCCGTCGACGAGGCCACCCTCGCCGACCTCGCCTTCGCGTGGCGCGCCTGCCGCGCGGTGAAGAGCAACGCGATCCTGCTGGCGTCGGGCGGGGCGTCCGTGGGCGTCGGCATGGGCCAGGTGAACCGCGTCGACTCGTGCAAGCTCGCCGTCGAACGCGCCGGCGAGCGCGCGGCGGGGAGCGTCGCGGCGTCCGATGCGTTCTTCCCGTTCAGCGACGGCCCGGAGATCCTGATCGACGGGGGAGTGAAGGCCATCGTGGAGCCCGGCGGGTCGATCCGCGACGACCAGACCATCGCGCTGTGCAAGGAGCGGGGCGTCGCGCTCTACTTCACGGGCACGCGGCACTTCTTCCACTGATCGGAGGCTCATGACCGCCCAGAAGCTCGACGGCCTCGCCGTCGCCCGCGCGATCAAGGCCGAGCTGGCCGAGCGCGTCGCCGCCCTGCGCGAGCGGGGCGTCGTGCCCGGCCTCGGCACCGTGCTGGTGGGGGACGACCCCGGCAGCCACAGCTACGTGAAGATGAAGCACCGCGACTGCGAGCAGGTCGGCATCGGCTCGATCCGGGTCGAGTTGCCGGCGGACGCCTCGGCGGCCCAGGTCGCGGAGTCGATCGTCGCGCTGAACGAGGACCCGGCCTGCACCGGCTACATCGTCCAGCTGCCGCTGCCGAAGCACCTCGACGAGAACGCGATGCTCGAGTTGGTGGACCCGGCCAAGGACGCCGACGGCCTGCACCCGACGAACCTCGGACGCCTCGTGCTCAACGAGCCCGCCCCGCTGCCGTGCACGCCGCGCGGCATCGTCGAGCTGGTGCGCCGGCACGGCGTCGAACTCGCCGGCGCCGAGGTGTGCGTGGTGGGCCGCGGCATCACGGTGGGGCGTCCGCTGGGACTGATCCTGACCCGCCGCTCGGAGAACGCGACCGTCACCCTCTGCCACACCGGCACCCGCGACCTGGCCGCGCACACGCGCGCGGCCGACGTCGTGGTGGCCGCGGCCGGAGTTCCCGGGATGATCACGGCCGACATGGTGAAGCCGGGGTCCGTCCTGCTCGACGTGGGCGTGAGCCGCGTCGACGGCAAGACGGTCGGGGACCTTGCCCCCGACGTGTGGGACGTCGCGTCGTTCGTCTCCCCGAACCCCGGCGGGGTCGGGCCGATGACGCGCGCGATGCTGCTTTCCAACGTCGTGGACGCCGCCGAGGCCGCGTTCGCGCGGGCGCAGGCGTCCGGGGCGACGGAACCCGTCGTGACCGGGGCGACCGAGGCGTCCGGGGGGTAGGGCGTGACGAGCCCGAGCGGAGGGCGTCCGGGGCCCGGCGTCGGCCAGCAGGCCGGCGCGGGGGCGAGCCGGCCGGACGCCGCCGTGCGGCGTCCCCCGCAGGGCCGGCATCACTTCCGCCCACCCGACCCCGCGGACGCCGTCGACACCCCCTACGACGGCCCGCACGACCGGCTGCCGGGCCCGAGGGCCCCGCGGCCGTGGTACCTGCTCGTGCTCGGCCAGTGGCCCATCTTCGTCGTGCTGCTCGGTCTGGCGAGCGGGCTGGCGGTCGCCGGGTTCGGCTTCTGGCGGCGCGGCGCCACCATGATCGGGCTGACGATGGTGGGCGCGAGCCTCCTGCGCCTGCTGCCCGATCGCGTCGTCGGGCTGCTCAAGGTGCGCTCCCGCGCGCTGGACGTCACGCTGCTCGCCGTGCTGGCCCTCGGCATCCTGATCATGGCGTGGGTCATCAGCCCGACCCGCAAGTAGCGCCGGGCCGGGCCGCGGCCGACGGGCGGAAGGCCCGGGCGGCTATCGGAAATCCCGATCCAGGAACTGGCCCTCGGTGCGCCCGGACGCCACCCGCTCGGCCTCGGCGTGGCGCAAGTCCACGCGGCGGATCTTGCTCGAGATCGTCTTCGGCAGCTCCTCGACGAACTCGAGGATCCGGACCAGCTGGTAGCCGTTCAGCACCTCGCGCGCGTGGGCGAAGATCGCCCGCGCGGCGTCCGCCCCCGGCTGGAAGCCCTGCGCCAGGTGGACGTACGCCTTCGGCACCGCCCCGCGCAGCGGGTCGGGGCTCGGGACGACCGCGACCTCGGCCACGGCGTCCTGCTGCAGCAGCGCGGACTCCAGCTCGAACGGGCTGATCTTGTAGTCGGACGCCTTGAAGACGTCGTCCGCGCGGCCGACGTAGGTGAGGAAGCCCTCCTCGTCGCGCGACGCGATGTCGCCCGTGTGGTAGTAGCCGCCGCGGGTGGCCTCCTCGGTGAGCCCGGGGTCGTGGTAGTAGTCGCCCATGAGACCGACGATCGGCGTCGACAGGTCGAGGCAGATCTCGCCCTCGCCGACCCCCTCAACGCGCTCGTCGGTCGCGGTGTCGACGAGCACGACGGCGTAGCCGGGCATCGGACGCCCCATCGCGCCGGCCTTCATCGGGGCGCCCGGCGAGTTGCCGATCGAGCAGGTCATCTCGGTCTGGCCGTAGCCGTCGCGGATCGTGTTGTGCCAGGCGTCCCGCACCTTGTTGATGACCTCGGGGTTCAGCGCCTCGCCGGCGCCGACGAGCTCGCGCGGCGGTTTGGTGAGCTTGGTCAGGTCGGCCTGGATCAGCATCCGCCACACGGTCGGCGGCGCGCAGAAGCTGGAGACGTCGTGGCTGTCCATGATCTTCATGAGCGTGTCGGCGTGGAAGCGCGCGTAGTTGAAGATGAAGACGGTCGCCTCCGCCAGGAACGGGCTGAAGAAGTTGCTCCAGGCGTGCTTGCCCCAGCCGGGGGAGCTGATGTTCAGGTGGACGTCGCCCGGCCGCACCCCGAGCCAGAACATCGTCGACAGGTGCCCGACCGGGTAACTGACCTGCGTGTGGCGCACCAGCTTGGGCCGGGCCGTCGTGCCCGACGTGAAGTACAGCAGCGAGGTGTCGCCCGCGGGCGTGGGGCCGTCGGGCTCGAAGCCGGACGACGCGGCGTACGAGCCCTCGTACGAGACCCAGCCCGACGGTAGGTCGTCGCCGAGGCCGACCATGGTCGCGTCGGCCGTCACGCCGTCGAACTTGCCGGCGAGGTCGGTGGGCGCGAAGGTGAACGCCGCGCCGGCGGTGTCGATGCGCCAGGCGAGATCGGTCTCGCTGAGCAGCGTGGACGTGGGAATCGCGACGCCGCCGACCTTGAGGAGCGCCATCAGCACCTCCCACAGCTCGATCGTGTTGTTGAGCATCACGATCGCGCGGTCGCCGCGCTGCATGCCGAGGTCGTCGCGGAGCCAGGAGGCGACCTGGTCGGAGCGGGCCGCGAGCTCGCCGTAGGTCCACTGACCCTCGTTGAGGTGCTCGTCGACGATCTTCACGGCGGGACGGTCGGGATGCTCGCCCGCGACCACGTCGAACCATTCGAGCGCGAAGTTGAACTCGTCGAGCTGCGGCCACGCGAACTCGGCCCGGACAAGATCGGGCTCGTAGGTGTGGGCGAGAAGGAAGTCGCGCGCCGAGCGAACGGCGTCGGTCGCCGGCGTGGAGGGGCGTCCTGCGTAGGTCATGAAGGACACGCTAGCGTAACAACCTACGGAACCGTAGGTTGTTGCCACCGGTGTCCGCGGCGCCCGTCGGCGCCCGGGGGCGTCCGGAAAGCGGCCGACGCCGGGGGCGTCCGGAGGCCTTAACGGCGTCGTGGCGCGCCCCCAGGGGCGCGCCACGACGGTGAGGTACCGGCTCAGATGAGGCCCAGCTCCTTGACGGCCGCGCGCTCGTCTTCGAGTTCGGCGACCGAGGCGTCGATCTTGCCGCGGCTGAAGTCGCTGACCTCGAGGCCCTGCACGATCTCGTACTTGCCGCCCGAGAAGGTGCACGGGAACGAGGAGATCAGGCCCTCGGGGACGCCGTAGCTGCCGTCGGACACGACCGCCATCGACTGCCAGTCATCGGCACCGAGGACCCAGTCGCGCATCGCATCGATGGTCGCGTTGGCGGCGGACGCGGCCGACGACGCCCCGCGGGCCTCGATGATCGCGGCGCCACGCTTGGCGACGGTCGGGATGAAGTCGTTCTCGATCCACGCCTCGTCGACGAGGTCGAGGGCGTTCTTGCCGGCGACCTTGGCGTTCGTGATGTCGGGGTACTGCGTCGAGGAGTGGTTGCCCCAAATGGCGACCTTGGAGATGTCGGCCACCGGGGCGCCTGTCTTCTTCGACAACTGGGCGAGCGCGCGGTTGTGGTCGAGCCGCGTGAGGGCCGCGAAGCGGTCGTCCGGAATGTCGGGGGCGTTGCTGCGCGCGATCAGGGCGTTCGTGTTCGCCGGGTTGCCGGTGATGAGCGCCCGGACGTCGTCGGCGGCGGAGTCGTTCAGGGCCTTGCCCTGAGCGGTGAAGATCGCGCCGTTGGCGCTCAGCAGGTCGCCGCGCTCCATGCCCTTCGCGCGGGGCCGAGCCCCGACGAGCAGGGCGATGTTCACGCCGTCGAAGACCTTCTTGGCGTCGTCGCCGATCTCGACGCCAGCCAGGTTCGGGAACGCGCAGTCGTCGAGCTCCATGACCACACCCTCCAGCGCCTTCAGCGCCGGCGTGATCTCGAGCAGTCGCAACTCGACCGGCCGGTCGCCCAGCAGGGCACCGCTGGCGATGCGGAACAAGAGGCTGTAGCCGATATTTCCGGCGGCGCCGGTGACGGCAACCTTGACAGGGGCGGTGCTCACAACTGTTCCTCCGTTGGTTCAGTGATCGAAGAGATGATTAGGTGGTAAGGACGCTAGCATCATCGGCGATCGCGCGTGAGGAAGGGGTGCAGGTGAGACACTGTCTCCTTTTTGTCTTGGCCCTGGTGACCGGGCTCGTCCTCACTGGGTGCAACGGCCCCTCGCCGGAGGCGAAGACGGTCACGGTGTACGCCGACGCGGCGGCGTCTGACGCCCTCCGCGCCGGCGCGCGGGTCTTCCGGCAGACCCGCACCGTGACGGAGGTGCGCGTGCAGCCGGGCGGCTCGAACGACGTGGTCGATCGCCTCACCGGCGGCGCCCAGGGCGACGCGCTGGTCGTCCCGGAGACCGGGATGAAGCGCGCTCAGCGCGCGGGCCTGATCTCGGGCGGGGTCTGGACCGTGGCCCGCGACGGCCTCGTCCTCGTGGTCGCGAAGGGGAACCCGCTCGATATTACGGGGCTCGATTCGATCGGGGAGGACGTGGGGCTCGCCTTGTGCGACGACGCCGACCCCTGCGCGTCCGAGGCGCGCGAACTGGCCGACGACGCGGACGTCCGGTTGATGCCGGAGTCGCGGGGGAAGGACGCCCTTGCCGTGCGCGACATGGTCGCCACCGGCAAGGAGGACGTGGGGATCACGTACGCGTCCGTCGCCGCGACGCACCCCGACGGCATCGACGTGATCCCGCTGCCGGGCGCCGAGCGCGTCGTGCGCGTGCAGGCTGCGCTGCTGGCCGACTCGCGCTCGCCGGGCCCGGCTGAGGACTTCGTGAAGTTCCTCGCCTCGCCGCAGGGGCAGGCCGCGCTCCGCGAGCGGGGTTTCACCGCCCCCTGACCGGGGCGGCCCGCGTGCGCGCGCTGGCTAGGCTGGGGCGCATGAGACTGCACCTCGTCCGGCACGGCCGCACCCCCTCCAACGTCGAGCAGGTGCTCGACACCACGTTCCCCGGGGCCGGGTTGGACGCCGTGGGCGTCGCGCAGGCGGAGGCGCTCGTGAGGCGCTTCGACGGCGTCCCGCTCGAGGGACTGTTCGTGTCGGACCTGCCGCGCACGCAGCAGACCATCTCCCCGCTGGCCGCCGCGCGCGGCCTGGAGCCGACGGTGCTGCCGGGGCTGCGCGAGATCCAGGCGGGCGACGAGGAACTCTCGCGTGACTACGGGCCCTACATCAGCGTCTTGCGGAATTGGGCGGTCGGTGACGGGCGGGCCGCGATGCCCAACGGGGACTCGCGGGCGTCCTTCTTCTCCCGCTACGACGAGGCGGTCGCGACGATCGGGGCCGCCGGCCACGAGCACGCGCTGCTCGTGTCGCACGGTGCCGCGCTGCGCATGTGGGTCGGCGCGACGGCGTCCGGTCTCGACCCTGGGCAGGCGGCGCACCAGGTGATGGGCAACACGGCCGTGATCGTCCTGGAGGGCGAGCCTGGGGACTGGCACTTCGTGTCGTGGGACTCCGGGTACGACGTCGCGGGCAGCGACGGAGACCCGATCGACTAGGGGGCGCTGGGCTGGTCCCGACCGCTGGGCGGCGTCCTCTGGGCGGCGTCCGCTCGGGCCGGAGGGCGCGCGAGGGCCCGCGGACGAATCCGCGGGCCCTCGGTGCTGCAGAGCGCGTCCGGGGACGTCAGTGCGCGATCGCCTTCTCGGCGCCCGCGCCGGTCATGGACCGGACCTCCATCTCGGCCTGCCGCTCCGGGAATTCCGGCTTCGACGTCAGCGTGCCGATGATGCCGAGGAGGAAGCCGATGGGCACCGACACCAGAGCCGGGTTATCGTACGGGAACCAGGCGAAGTGCATCGTCGGGAACATCGCGCCCTTCGCGCCCGACACGGCCGGGGAGAAGATGATGAGCACGATGGCGGAGATGAGGCCGCCGTAGATGCTCCAGACCGAGCCGCGCGTGTTGAACCGCTTCCAGTACAGCGAGAACAGGATCGACGGCAGGTTCGCGGACGCCGCGACCGCAAACGCCAGCGCGACGAGGAACGCGATGTTCATGCTCTTGGCGAAGACCCCGCCGAAGATGGCGAGCGCGCCGATGACGATGACCGTCATGCGGGCGACCTTCACCTCCTGCGCCGGGTCGGCGTTGCCGTCCTTCATCACGGAGTTGTAGATGTCGTGCGCGAAGGACGCCGACGCCGTGATCGTCAGGCCCGCGACGACCGCCAGGATCGTGGCGAACGCGACGCCCGCGATGAGCGCGAGCAGGATCGTGCCGCCGGTGCCGCCGCCGGGCAGGAAGTAGGCGAGCGCCGGGGCGGCCGCGTTGACCTTGCCGGGCAGCGAGTCGATGAACTGCTGGCCGCCCGGGATGAGCGCGGCCGCGCCGAAGCCCAGCACCAGCGTGAACAGGTAGAAGGCGCCGATCAGGCCGATCGCCCAGGTCACCGAGCGGCGGGCCTCCTTGGCCGTGGGCACGGTGTAGAAGCGCATCAGCACGTGCGGCAGGCCGGCCGTGCCGAGCACGAGCGCGATCGACAGCGAGATGAACCCGACCGGGTTGCTGCCGTACTTGGCCATCGGCGGCAGCAGCTTGTCGCCGGCCTGGGCGACGAGCCCGTTCGCCGGGTCGTTGTTGACCTCGACCGCGCGGCCCATGACCTCGGACAGGTTGAACCCGAACATCGCGAGCACCCAGACGCTCATGATGCCGGCGCCCGCGATGAGCAGGACCGCCTTGATCATCTGCACCCACGTGGTGCCCTTCATGCCGCCGATGAGCACGTAGGCGATCATCAGGATGCCGACCAGCACGACGATGCCGTTCTGCGCGAACTCGCCGCGCAGGCCGAGCAGCAGGGAGACGAGGCTGCCGGCGCCGGCCATCTGGGCGAGCAGGTAGAAGAACGACACGGCGAGGGTCGAGATGGCCGCGGCCAGGCGGACCGGCTTCTGCCGCATCCGGAAGCTCAGGACGTCCGCCATCGTGTACTTGCCGGTGTTGCGCAGCGGCTCGGCGACGAGGAGGAGCGCGACGAGCCACGCCACGAGGAAGCCGATCGAGTAGAGCAGGCCGTCGTAGCCCGAGTAAGCGATGGCGCCGACGATGCCCAGGAAGGACGCCGCCGACAGGTAGTCGCCGGCGATGGCGAAGCCGTTCTGGCGTCCGGAGAACTGGGCGTTGCCGGTGTAGAAGCTGGACGCCGACTTCTTGTTGCTGCCGGACGTCACGCGGATCACGACGGTCAGCGTGATGACGACGAAGAGCGCGAAGATCGCGATGTTGACCAGCGGATTGCCGAGCTGGGTGGTCTGGTTCATCGGTCGGCCCCCTCCAGGTCGGCGCGCAGCTTCGTCGAGATCGGGTCGATCGAGCGGTTCATGTGGCGGATGTAGAGCCAGGTGATGAGGAACGTGGTCACGAACTGCAGCAGGCCCATGACCATGCCGATGTTCAGGTTGCCGATGAGGGGCGTCGCCATGAAGCTGCGGGCGAAGACCGAGAGCAGGACGTACACGAAGTACCAGATCAGGAAGACCGCGGACATCGGGAACGCGAAGGAGCGGAAGCGGCGGCGCAGCTCGGCGAACTCGTCGGTCGCCTGGACGCGGCTGAACGCCTCGCTGCTGATCGGGGCGTCGGGATCGCCGACGTGATCGAGCGCGGGGAGCGGGTTGTGCTCCGAGGGCAGGTGCCGCTCGGAGTCGTAGGCGTGCTGGTCTGAGGGGTCGAGATGGGCGGGAGTGTGGTCGGCGCTCCCGCCGTCGGGAGCGGTGTTCCGCTCGTGGTCGGGCGAACTCATGTGACCTCCGATGGTCAGGCCGAAGCCGGGTTCTGCGGGACGGCGTCCCTCGCGGGCATTTCACAACATGAGACGGTCACCGGCGCGGGGACACTCCGAACCGTCTTGAAGTACGGCATAGAGAATCACGAGATAGTGAGAAAAGTCCAGAGGGCGCGGCAGGAACCTGCACCTCTTTTCAGGGGACAACCGCGGCGTCCGGTTCGGGGCGTCGCCCGGCGGGGGACGCCCCCGGTTCTCAACGGAAGATGACCGTCCGGCGGTCGTCGAGGAACACGCGGTGCTCGGCGTAGAGACGGACGGCCTCGGTGAGCGTGCGCGACTCAAGCTCCTGACCTTTCGCGACCAGGGCGGGGACGGTGTCGGCGTGGTCGGTGCGGCCGACGTTCTGCTCGATGATGGGGCCCTCGTCGAGGTCCTCGGTGACGAAGTGCGCGGTGGCCCCGATGATCTTGACGCCGCGCGCGTGCGCCTGCCGGTAGGGGTTCGCGCCCTTGAAGCCGGGCAGGAACGAGTGGTGGATGTTGATCGCGCGCCCCGCGAGCGCCTCGCACAGCCGCGGCGACAGGATCTGCATGTAGCGAGCCAGGACGACGAGCTCGATGTCGTACTCGGCGACCGTGTCGAGCACCTTCGCCTCGAAGGCGTCCTTGGTCTCGGGCAGCACGACGTGCGACTCGAAGGGGACGCTGTAGAAACTCGCCAGGTCCTCCAGGACGTCGTGGTTCGCCATGATCTTCGCGACCGCGATCGGCAGCAGCCCGGCGCGCTGGCGGTAGAGGAGGTCGTTCAGGCAGTGGCCGGCCTTGCTGGCGAGGATCAGGGTGCGCCGGCGGCGTCCGACGTAGTCGAGGTGCCAGGTCGCGCCCAGGCTGCCCGCGATCGGCGCGACGGCGTTCTCGAACACCGAGCGGTCGAAGCCGGACTGCACCTGCACGCGCATGAAGAAGCGGCCGGTGTCGGTGGAGCTGAACTGCTGAAGTTCGGTGATGTTCCCCTGGGCGTCGGCGATGGCGCCCGTGACGCGGTGGACGATGCCGGGCCGGTCGTCGCATTGCAGGTTGAGCACCCAGTGGGATGAGTCGATCACGGGGCGCCACTGTAGCGCGGCGCGGGAGGGGCGGGCGTCCGGGGGG